>NZ_KV788458.1:15150-130971 GCF_001807295.1 Corynebacterium sp. HMSC06C06 | reverse complement strand
TGCTGAAGCCAGGAGAAAAGCGAGGAACGATTGACTCCAAGCTCTGCTGAAGCCGCGTGAAGTGAAAGGTCCTCATTGTTTTCATAGAGGGCCACAGCATCACGTTTGAACTGTTCGGAGTACCTAGGCATGGTGGTAGATTACCTTTCTTCCCAACCCAACCGGGCTGGATATCAGGTGTCTACCAAACAGGGGTCAGGTCCCAGCTACACCGACTACGAAGACGGACACATCTGGACCCACCGTCACCACAGCGACAAACGCCGCACCAGCGGCAAACCGCAGGCAGTGACCTATTACCAGTATTCCTACGATAGGGCTCGGCGCACAAGGCGCGGCATCGGCGAACAACTAGATAAAGCCCAGCGTGCTGTTGACGGAAAGATACCCGTCAAGCGGAATCGATACGTCAACCTCAAGGCCCCGAATAAGCAGGTCAACCACACCCTAGCCAACAAGCACCTAACCCTGGCCGGGATTAAAGGATACGAGACCTCACGCACAGACTTAAAACCCCAGGAAGTCATCGGTGCCTACCGGCGCCTGTTCACGATCGAGAAATCGTTCCGAATGGCGAAATCAGACCTGAAAGCCCGACCGATTTATCACCGTAAAGAAGACTCCATCCACCCACACCTAACCATTGTGATGGCCGCGATGGCCACAGGCCACGTGTTGGAACAAGCCTCGGGCCTGTCGTTGAAGCGATTAGTGCGAACCCTGAAGAAATACCGGACGTTTACCGTCGAAATCGCAGGCCATACCCTCCATGCACAAACCGACCTGCCCGCTGACATCCGCGAACTCACCGAAAAGCTGCCCCAACCGTCTGACTAAATTGAGCCAAGTCAGGGGCCCGCGCCGGATGGGTACGGGAACATGTCCTGGATGTTCAGTTTCTCCGCGGGAAGTTCCTTACCCTCCTCCGCGAGCGGCCCAACTGGGTTCGGCGCATTAAAGGTGCCGTTGTCCTTCCAGTACTGCTGCCAGGTCGACTCGATCTGGGCCGCGAGCTCCGGCGTGTAGCGGTGGGTGGTGTTATCGCTCGGGTTAGTCATGGTTAGACAGTGTAGTCACCGCACGGACATCTCCCCAGTTAGACCCAGCTAGACCGCATTCGGTTCCGAAGCACAGTAGTACCTAGGTGGCCTGTGCCGTCGCTTCAATCCGTTCAAGGCGCTTGCGTAAATCCACGATAACGTCTGTCTTGTTGTGAAAGATGTCGACGACAGAGCCCTCTTCATCAAAGGGCGGCTGGAAAATTTCTTCGTAGGCCACGCCACCGTTGTGAACTAGCACATCTACCAGCATCTTAATAAAGCGTATTTGGGCAGCATTGAAAGACGTATTACTGAGAAAGTCTGCAAACTGTTCCCGGACTGCCGCCTCATCAAGGCCCACCAAGCGGCGGATGAAGGCAGGAATGCTGTCCCCGCCCATGCGTTCGCGCAGCATATCAATGCTTTCCGTGGAGCCCGCGCTTCCCCTGCCGGCCTGTGCCACCACCGCCTCCAACGCAGCAACCTCCTCTGCGTTTAGCGTGCGTGCACTGCGCAACTTGATCATCGCCAAGTCGTTGGCGTGTTCCTGCAGCACTTCACGCAGCTGTTGTTCCAGCTGGGAGGGGTAGGAACCGGTGCCGGGCAACTGAGACGGCATCTCATCATCGATCGTGAGCTCACCCATCTCATCCTGGATGTCGAGGGTCACGGCATTGCGCTTTCCCTTGGGAACGAACTGAATGAGCGAACGCATGCCGATGCGGATGGTCTCGAGGTCCTCCACCGTAACGTTGGTCCACCACTCCGGATCCAGCGCGCGCTCGAGGAAGGACCGCCGCTCGGCCACCATGGGGATGGTGGAGCTTACGGCCATGAGGTCATTGGCCATCCTCTCCACTCGTTGGCGCAGTGCCGCAAACTCGGGGCTGTGATCGAGCAAGCCCACTTGGAGCTTCAGGATCACAAGGTCAAAGCGCTTTGCTGTCTCGGGCTCCTTCATCGTGTTCAGCGGCAGGTGCCCGAGATGGCGGCTCAGCTGCTCAGCTTTCTCCTCATCCACATCGTTCCAAGCGGAGCGCTCGCGGTAGCGCACGAGGATTTCCTTGTCACCGGGCCGGACCATGATGTGGCCTAGCGGTATAGACGCCGCCGAGCCGTGAAGGGAATCAGCAAGCTCGGCGCGCATCTCTGGGGCCGTAGCGTGCTTATCCAACTGAGCAAGCAACCCCACGCGGGCATCAAAGAGCTTTTCCGACAGCGACCGTGGTCGGCCCGTGGCCGAATCACGGGCTTCACCCTTGTAGAACTCGTCCACGTTGCCGCAGAAGTCGAAGATGAGGAAGTGCGTCTTGTCCATCCCCGGGCCGAAGAGGTCCGGGCGCAATCGCGTCCCTCGGCCCACCATCTGCCAGAACTTGGTGGGGGAGTAGACGGGTTTGAAGAAGACAAGGTTGACCACCTCGGGCACGTCGACGCCGGTGTCGAGCATGTCCACGGAAATCGCGATGTTGACGTCCCCGTCTGGGTCTGCGAATTCGTCCAGCGCTGACTGCGCATACTTGGTGTGAGTGGTGATCACGGAGGCACCCGTGCGCGAATACTCCGGGAACGTCGCGTCAAAGACCTGCTTGATGAGTTCCGCGTGACGTTGGGTTCGGGCGAAGATGATAGTCTTTCCCAATTGATCTCCGCCCACGCGAATCCCGTTCTCCACCACGGTTTTCAGCACCTTGCGTATGGTGTCCTTGCTAAACAGGTAACGGTTAATTTCCGCCGAAGAAACCTGACCAGGCGGATCCAAGCGCCCGCCGTCCTCGTCGGTACCCCAATCAGACGTGTCCCACGCCAGCTGCTCCTCGGGGGAAAGCTCGTCATAAGCCATGCCCCGCCGCAGGAAGAGCGAGTCCTGCCGAGCCGTCTTGAAGGGGACAAGGTTTCCGTCTGCCACGGCTTCATCGAGGCTGTACTCGAAGGACGGGGTCTTATCCTCCATCTCAAAGAGTGCATACGTGTCATGGTCAATCTCACTCTTTGGCGTCGCCGTCAGCCCCACTACGTAGGCATCGAAGTATTCCAAGATCCGTTTGAAGCGGTTGTACACGGAGCGGTGAGCCTCGTCCACGATGATGAGGTCAAAGTCGAAAGGACCGAACCTTGCCGGCTTGTCACCGTCATCCCCGATGAGATTCATCATCGTGTTGTAGGTGGTGACATACACATCACCCACCTGCTCAGGATTCTTGATGAGGTTCACGGGCGTGGACTCGGCGTACATGCTCACAAAGGCCTTGTGTGCCTGATTGACCAAGGCAGTGCGGTCTGCCAAGAACAGCACCTTGCCTACCCAGCCGGCCTGACGCAACAGCTTGGCAGTGGCCACGGCCACACGCGTCTTACCAGTTCCTGTTGCCATGACCAGCAATGCTTGGCGACGCCTCCGCGCCTCCAACGTCTCCGTCACCGCACGGATGGCCTCAAGCTGATACGTGCGGGCACCACCACCGGCAATCTCCGTGTCTACCGGCGTCTCGCTCAACAGGGCGCGCATGGTGCGCCGACCAATCATGCGGCGCAATTGCTGCGCAGTGGGGAAGCCCTCCACCTCACGGGCGGGATAGCCCGCACCAGAACCAGGAAGGTTGGCCGCATCATCGATGAGGTCGATGTGATAGCCATTAGTGCACAACATGACAGGCCGTATTCCGTATTCGCGCTCGATGCAGTCCGCGTACAGCTTCACTTGTTGGGAGCCCACACTCATGGACTCCATGGACTTCTTCGCCTCGATGACGGCCAGCGGTGTGCGGTCATCATCCCACAAGACATAGTCTGCGTAGCCGACGCCGGAGGGATTGGGCATACCGTGTAGCTCGAGCTCTCGAGTGACTGAATCATCACTAAACCCTGCTACTTCGAGCATCGGGTCAATGAGCTGTCGGCGCGTCTCGGTCTCGCTGATTGCCAAAGGCACAGCCGACGGTGCTGCCACCCCGGCGCGCTCTGCAGCGGCTGCTTGTTGCTCAGCCAACTGTTCCTCGAGGGCCTCAATCTTGGCGGCAAGCTCCTCTTCCACCTGCCGTGCAGCCGCGCGCTCTGCTTCGGCTTCTTCCTGCGCATCAGCCAGATCCGCCTTCGCCCGAAGCTCTGCGCTCCGCCGCTTAAGCTCAAACTGGGCTGCCTCACGAAGACGCTTCTCCTCCGCTTCACGTGCGGCTTCCTTGGCCTCATCGAGCAGCAGCCGGTTCTTCTTTAGCTCCTCATCCTGCTGCGCCAGCTTCTTGAGGTACGCGGCGGTCTGCGCTTGGGAGCGCCCAGCAACGTGGATGCCAGAGGCATCAGCTGCGCTCTGGCCCAGCAGGCTGGTATCAAAAGTCGCTTGCGGGCCCGGCGCGGCCTTCGGATTAGCGGAGTGGTAACGCACCGCCCACGCCATGAGGTCATACAAATGCGCTACTACTGCCCGCGCCTTCTGCGAAGTAGCCGGCGCTTGCTTGCCCTCCATGTCATCGGCGTGGGCGGCGTCATTACCGCTCTTACGCAAGATGGTCATCTTGCGCAGCATGGTCTCGTTCTTCACGCACTGAAGGAAACCACGGTCCCTGGTCATCTCCGCCAAGCTGAGGTAGCCAGTATCGCCCAAGCTCCGGAACGCCCAGATGTGATTCACCACCCGCTCCAGCACCTTGCGCGCATAGAAGCAGGAAATAACCGGGTCCGCATCCACGAACCGCTCTACCTTCAGGCACTCCTCATACGCCGTGGGCCAGACGTAACGCACGAAACCGAAGTTGCTGCTGCGGACTGGTCCGCCTGAAGCGGCTCCGCGGAAATCATGGGGTGGCGTAGGAGCATTCATTCTGGTGTTCCGATTTTATTAGGTAGGGCTTCAACATCACAGGGTGCTGACAACACGGGCCGACATCACGTCTAGCTTAGAGGTTAGTCCCGCCTCATCAATGCCAAAATAACATTCTCACCATACCGGGAAAGCAACCATTGATCTTCGCTTATCGCACTCGCCACAAATGCCTTCGAGCCTCAGACGTGAACCCTGGGAGATTCAATCGCTCGAGACTGCCTAGAAGTTCCTTTAGTTGTACGGGTGGATTACGCAAGGCATGAGCTTGTCGTACGAGGCAATCTAGGACCTCATCTGGATCGAGGTCCAATTGGTTGAGCAAGAATTCATCCGGTGTCTGCACATCAATGCCAAATCGCTGGAGCTCATCCCGCGGAAAGTCTTTGATGTTGAACGTGACAATGACATCCGCCCGACCCTGAATGGCAGCCGCGAGGACATGCGCGTCATCAGGATCTGGCAGGGAAACTACGCTTTCGAGTACTTCCCAGTCGGTGATATTGGCGTCATCAAAGAAGCCTCGCATCACTGCTATTCGCCGCTCGACGGACTCCGGCGAAAGCTCCGGATGAATCCTTTTCACCGCAAGCTGCGTTTCCTCCAGAATGCGGTCGCTCCATAGTGGGCGATAAAGCCCAGCTTCCGCTAACGACAGGAAGGTATCTGCAAGGGATACCGGCACCAGCGTGCACGCATCCAAAAGCGCTGAGAATTTAGCCACGCCGCTCCTTCTTTGCCACTTCCTTGCGGGCATCCTTGAGGATCTTCGCAAGGTCAGCTGCGTCTGCAGAATTTACGTCATAGGCCCCGGCAGCTTGGGCCTCAGACGCTAGCTCTCGCAGCGCTTTACGACGTTCAGTCCGCTGCTCATCCCGGTACTGCAGTAAGTCAACGAGTCGAACTCGCCTATGCCTGCCCCCTGATGGACGTTCGAACGCTATCGACCCGTCCTCGAGCTTCTTCACCAGTGTCGGCCTACTAATACCCAGGAAGTCGGCTGCTTCTTGTGTTGTGAGCAACTGGTCTACAGGCGCAAGAGTAATGGCCTTTCCTTGTCTCATCGCCCGGACAACGTCTGCCAGCACGCTAAATGCTTCTTCGGGCAGATTCACCGTCTGTCCGTCGGGCCCCACAAGCGCAGCAGGTCCCTCCAGCTGGTCCAGGAACCTGCTCACATCGAGCATTGCTTCTAGGTCTTGCGGCGGGAGAGTTGTGTGGGGTTGATTCCGTACGTCAGTCATGAGACCATCATAGAGCAATTCGAAATATTCGAAAGAGCAAACGCGGCTCCTACCTACTCGAAGTAATCCTCATCCACCTCAACCAGCGCTACAGTCCGCTTGACCTGCACGCCCACGCCGTAGCGGATCATCAGTTCCGCCAGCCTGTCCCCGTCGATTAAGACGACGCGTGACGCCACCGCATCCGCGTACTCCTGAGCTCTATCGGAGAATTTCGCCGTGGTCAGGAACACCCCACGGTCTGCCTGCGCGCCCTGCAGTGCCCCCACGAACGCCTGAATATCCGGACGGCCAATGCTCTTGTCCAGTCCATACCGCTTGGCCTGCACGTAAATACGGGACAGCCCCAGTGCATCCTGGTCAATAATCCCGTCGATGCCACCGTCATTGGATAGCTGCGTACGCGTGGCTTTTCCCTGGGTTCCTCCGTATCCCATGGCCATGAGCAGGTCCAGCACTGCTTGTTCAAAGAACGCCGGCTCGTTCTCATGCAGCCTAGTGAGCAGCTCACCAGCCACAAACTCATTGTTGCGAGACACACCGGTTTCCACCTGCTCTACCGGATCCAGCTCGCTCTCGGATTCTGGAAGGGCGCTTGGCTTATCGACACCCACCTCGTCCCCAGCCTTACTTCCCCGATTCCGGCCCCGCCACGTTAGTGCCGCTTCCGTGCCCGCAATCTCTCCCAACAGCTGTTTCTCCGTCATCCCTTCCGGATAACGTGCCAACAGATCACGACCAAAGTCTGTAATTTGAAAGCGTGCCCGCGCAGGCGAGGTAATGGCATTCGCCTTCTTAAGGAACGTCAACGCCCATCCAACACGGTTTTCAAAGCGCGACTGCCCGGAAACTATGGTCTCAAGCCGCTCTTCGTCAGTAATGCCCGCATAAGACGCAGTTATCTCGATGAGCTCCCGACGTCGAAGCTCAGCTCCATTCGCATTAAGGGCTTCCAGCACCGAGATCATGTAGGCTTCCCATCTTTCGATAGCCATTAGAGTTCTCCTTGGAATGCGCGGGTGGATAAGGACTGTCGGAGCTCCTCAAGAGAGGACCGCTGAATTTCGACTCTTTCTTGTTCTGACTTCAATAACTCAATTTGAAGCGATAAGGCTCTTACTTCATCTCGCGTCAGACTTGGGATCGGTGTTCGAGAAAGTTGTGACTTATTTATCGAAGCAATACCAGTTGTTTGTTTCGCTGACCTCAAGAAATGTTTCTTAGGCCTCGAACTACCAAGTATCGCAGCCAGCACTTCAGGCGTCATTACAGTCGAGTCTTTCAGAATGCGGACTCGAAAAATGTGGTTTTGATGGATGCAAATCGGGATCTCGTTATTCCACACCGTTCCTCTACCGAGCTTGTCGGGATCCCCACCTTCTGTCAGAACAATGTCGCCCGATTGCAACTGGTATCGCGATATCTCGTCATTTGTCGCGTTGATTTCCTTAATCGGATGTAGCTGAAGG
Organism: Corynebacterium sp. HMSC06C06; assembly: GCF_001807295.1. Lineage (NCBI taxonomy): Bacteria > Bacillati > Actinomycetota > Actinomycetes > Mycobacteriales > Corynebacteriaceae > Corynebacterium > Corynebacterium sp. HMSC06C06. The sequence goes on along the minus strand of NZ_KV788458.1, from coordinate 123,401 downwards.
AATCCATCCTTAACATTGGAAACCGAAAGGTACGGCACTATCGAGGTTGCACTCTCTTTCGAAACCTTTCTACCCTTTGTAATTCCAGATTGAATCTTGGAGATGCTACCGAGCTCAACTTCTTGATCCCCCCTTTCCTTTAGAAACTCTTCAACGACAACTCGCTTTAGAGCTTCAAGGCCTTCAACTTTCTTAATCTGCATTGAGACTAGCCGGCCGGCCTCGTCCAAAATCGCCGCGATGCGGCGCTGCTCGTTGAGGGGAGGGAGAGGGATTAGCGCCTCTGCAAGTTTCTTGGCAGAAAGGTGTTTCACCGTTACGAAGGCCGTCTTTTCCCAAATATCGCGCAATGGAAATTGCAGCGCATGAAACAAGTAACTATCTGTAATGCGCTGTTCATCTGCCGATACTCTACAAACCCGTTGGTTAAGAAGCGCTGGCGCAGATTTCCATCTCGCATAATTAAAGTCGCCATCCATGCCAACCAGAATCTCCCCTGGTTGGATGAGGTATTTCTTGTCCCATACTCCCGAATAGTAGGTGCTTGTTGAACCTGAAACCACGTCCCGAATCCGGATGATTGGCATTTCTCCTTCGGCACCAAAGTCTTTGGAGGAAAAGGCGAACCCATTCAAGATTTCCACGACATCCCCCAACCGCACCATCGGCCAGTCATGCCTTGCAGTGCTTGCCATGTTATTTCCCCTCGCTGAGCATGACCTTGAGGTTGGCAAGGCCTTGGGTGATGTCGCGGTCGAGTTCTTCGATCTCGGCAATGATGTCCATAGGGTCGCGGGTTTCTTGTGCTTCGAGGACGATCTCCTTGTAGCGGTTCATGGAGAGGTCGTAGTCGGCTTGGGCGATTACCTCTTTGGGCACGGTGAAGGAGTAGTCCGTGCGGGCGCGCTCACGCTCGTCGGTGGTGCGGGAGTGCCAGCGGGCAACCACGTCCGGAAGGTTGTTGAGCTTCAGCTGCTCGTCGGTGAGAGTGACGGGAGTGGGGTCTTCGGCAAGCGCGGGATCGCTAAGGTCCTGGATGTGGGAGGTAGGAGAGGGGCCGAGCAAGGGGCGCTCGAGAAGCGGAGTGCGCTTGTCATCCAGGGAGTAACCATCCGCGGTGACGTCATAGAACCACACCTCATCGGTACCGCCGGAATCCGTGCGGGTAAAGCACAGGACAGCGGTGGACACCCCCGAGTAGGGCTTGAACACGCCGGAGGGAAGCTTGATGACAGCATCTAGACGCTGATCCTCAACCAAGGTTTTGCGAAGGGCTTTGTGCGCCTTGGTGGAGCCGAAGAGGACGCCTTCAGGGACAATCACCGCGGCGCGACCACCCGGCTTGAGTAGTTGCAGGAAGCGGTGGACAAAGAGGATCTCCGTCTTCTTGGCCGTCGTCACCGACTTGAGTTTGGGATCGATGGCGTCCTTATCCAGGCTACCAGCAAAAGGCGGGTTAGCCAGGACGAGGTCGAAGTCCTCAAACGTCGTGAGTAGCTTCTGCAGGGAGTCGTGGTGGGAGATGTTGGGATCTTCAAAACCATGCATGAACATGTTCATCGCCGCGATGCGCACCATGGTCTTGTCAAAGTCGAAGCCCGTCAGGCCCTCATCGGTAAACGTGGTGCGCGTTTCCTTGTTAAATAGGTCCTCGCGGTGATGAAGGGCAATCCAATCATTGGCGGCCACCAGGAAGCCTGCGGTGCCGCAGGCTGGGTCGATGATGCGCTGCTGTGGTGTGGGCTCCATGAGCGCGACGATGAGCTCGATGATGTGGCTGGGCGTGCGGAACTGGCCGTTCGTACCCGAGGTTGACAGCTTGTCCAGCATGTACTCATACAAGTCGCCCTTCATGTCCTTGTTCGAGAAGTGCAGCTGGTCAATGAGCTCCATGACGCGTGAGAGCGTCGCTTCAGATTCGATCTCGAATGAGGCGTTGGCCATGTGTTCCTGGAAGCCCGTCCCGCCCATCTCCTTGATGAAGGGGAAGACCTTAGTGATGATGGTGGCTTTGCGGCGGGCAATGTCACGGTCTTCGATGAGGTTGCGCCACCGCAGATCCTGTTGGCTGGCATCAAAGATGTCTTCCGTCGCGGTGGGATCCCCCAGCGCCCGGCGCTTATCAATCTGGACCTGGCGCTCGTCGAGGTCCTTGATAAAGAGCAGGTAGGTGAACTGCTCAATGACGGAAACAGGGTTGGAAATGCCGCCGGACCAAAAGGTGTCCCAAATGCGGTCGACGTTGTTTTTGAGGGCGCCGGTAATCATGTACTTCAGGGTAGCTGTTGCAGCCATTGAGACAGCTATACGGGAAGGCTCAGCCCGCGTAGCGCGAAAAGATGATCCTTCTCTCATTCCATTGATGGATACCCCAGTGGGGTATAGGCTTGAGTCAACATAATCGGACCTATTCGGAAGACTTATGAAACGCCTCATTTCTCTTGCGGCTGTGTGCGCCGCAGCCATCACCTTGTCCGCCTGCTCCACGGAGAGCCCCGGCCCGAGCGAAGCCTCGAAGAGCGCCGCTTCCAGCACCGACATCCAACAGGTGCCTGCCGAGGAGATCCTCGCCGAGTTCGATCTCGAAGGGTTGGATGGCCCGGAGATCATCGACAAGCTGGACCACATGCCCAAGGAGGAGCGCCCTAGCGATCTGCACGCCTCCGTGCTGCCGAACGAGCTAGTCCTCACTGCCGAGCAGGGCCAAGCATCCCTGCCCTTGCCGGAGGACAAGTTCTACGTCTCCATCGCGCCGTACATGACCCAGACCCATGACTGCTTCAACCACTCCCTGACCACCTGCACTGGTGAGCTCAGCAAGGAAGACATCCACGTCACCATCACGGATGACGAAGGAAACGAGCTGGTCAACGAAGACACGACGACCTTTGACAACGGCTTCATTGGCTACTGGCTGCCCGCCGACAAAAAGGGCACCATCACCGTCGAGAAGGACGGCAAGACCGGTGAGGTTCCCCTAGACACCACCGAGGAGGGCGCAACCTGCATCACCACCCTGCAGATGACCTAATCCGCTCATTCATTCACCACGGTGAATCCCACCTCCTGGGGTTCACCGTTTGTCGTTTTATGGTGTCCATGCAGTGCTTGCCGACGTCAACAGTGTTCTGGGCAAGTCCCCATACGGCCACTCCCTGAAGAACATCTCCGAGCAGGCTATTTCCCACGGCAAGTCCGCTGGTGCCGTCAGCTCTGTTCCGTTTAGCCACGCCACCCCGTCGGCGCCGGCTTCCTGGGCGCTGGCATCGCTGCCGCCATCCTCGGCGCTATCGCTACCTACCTGCAGTCCATGGGCATCGTGAAGGTTGACTTCGCCGCTCTGCAGAGGATGTTCCGCTAAGCACTCAGCGCTTCACACTAGAGGATGCGCTGAGCATTCAGCCCCAAGCAAGCCCTTCGCTTTTAAAGCGGAGGGCCTTTGCCGTTCACGCACTTCGCGTCTTCTCCCTCTACTGGGAGGACTCCTCTAGGCAGTCATACAGAAAGTCCATCAAAGCTGTGGCATCGTCGGCCCGGAAAAGTTCATCAAGTGCAAGGTTGAACTCCAGCTGCCTCGCGTGGGGGATATTCAATGCGCTGTATCCATGACTCAGTAAGAGACCGGACGCCACAAGCCGTGCGGTTCGCTTGTTTCCATCGAAGTAAAACTGGCTACGCGTGGCAGAGCAGAAATAGGCCAACGCTTGCTCGACTGGGTTTTCAAGCCCTTGGAGGGACACCAGCAAATCGGCATGGGCTTCACCCAATTCATCAGCAGGGTCGAAAGGGATGAACCCGCCATCCATGAGCCGCACTCCACCGCCGTCTCCCTCTGCGTCGCCTTCACCACGGAAAAGTCCGGCATCGAGCAACGTGCGGACTTCTGGGAGGGTAAACGTGTTTCCTTCCAGCGCGACGGCATTCCACACCAAGTCAGGAAGTTGCTTGGTGAGTCGGAATAACGCGCGCTCGGTTCCCAACTCCACAATGTGAGGTCGCTCGTGGTGCTCCCAGCTCACTCGGCTCGTCGCTCTTCCCATCACCTATGCCCCTCCCACATAGTTTTCTGCGCACACATCAATGGCAAGCTGATGCGGTGATACGTAGTGTATTCCGGCTTCATTCGTTGCGCCGGTGAGCTCTTCACCAGCGACAGGCACGAGGGTGATTCCTCCGGATACGGGCTCAGCACTCGCGCGAATCCGAGTGGGCAACGAGGGCACGATGTCTGCTGGATTCGTGCACCAAATCAATGTTGATCGAGGTTCTTCTTCACCAGCGATCTGCCCCGCGACTCGTTGAGCTGCAAAAGCTCCCGACATCGCCCATGGTTGCCCGCTCGCATCAACCGCTGAGGCAAGCGTTATAGGATTCGCTGGTAAAAAGTGAAGAGCCCCGTGGCGGTCATAGGGATTGGATGCCCATGCGCCTCGTTCTATGAGCGCCTGATAGTCACCGTCTTCGCCTGGAGCGTCGCCCCACTGTACGAAGCGGTCAATCCACCCTTTAACGTCTGCTTCTTCGCTGCTGAGCTCCCCCAGGAGAACTCGGACTGCTGTCGCGGCCGCGGCATCACTCATGCGGTGTACCTGTACGGAAACCTCGTATCCGAGCACGCGCATTACCTTCTCCAAGCCAGCCAAACTCGGTTGAGCTGTCCCACGCATCCACAGGTTGAGCGTATTTCGTGAGACCCCCGAACGCCGCGACACTTCGCTCAGGCTCAGCGGGCTCTTCTTGAGGAGTTGTACTGGGTCCATGGCCCTACTATAGCTAGCTGTCCTATCAATAGGACACCTGTCCTACGCATAGGACAGGTGATACTTTTACCAGCGACATGGCAACAGCACCCCACGGTGTCCTATGATGAAGCAAATGAGCGCGGAGATTTATTCACTTCCCACAACACCGTTGGTCACCACTGACCTCACCGAACAGGGTCCCCGGATTTCACTGCGCCGGGGAAGCAACATCCTCATGCTGGAGCTGCCGGCTACCTATCCTGAGGCAGATCTGTCTGATCCGCGGTGGGTGGTCAAGTCTCACTTCATCGATCGCCCCCATTCGGTGCGTGAATTCGCCACCGAAGAACCGCTGGAAGTCGGCATCCCTGGGCCTTTTACCCGCATCGAGGTAACCTTGCGCGATGGCGATGAGGACCTCATCGAGACCGTCACCTTCACCGGCATCACCGATGAGGCGCCGTTCATCGTCTATGACCGCACCATGCTCATCGCGCCGCAGGGCACGCTGGAGGCCGCTGAGCCCCTCGGCATCTGGGCCGGCTGGGAAGTGGGCCCGCTGCCGGAGCGGGTGGAGGTGCCGCAGAGAGAACCGGTGGACGTCGCCAAGCACAGCGATTTTGAGTGGGACTTTGACGTCGCCATCCTGCCCAACGCCCGGGGCCTCGATAACGAGCCCGTGTTCACTAAGTCGCCGCGCGTGCACCTCATCGCGGAAGGGGAGTGGCGCATCGATCTCACTTACGCGCCTCTCGGCGGCGAGCAGGAGGAGATTTCGGAGCAGACCTTCGACGCAGGCATCGCCGAGCCTTTCCCGGGTGACCTCTACGAAGACCCGTGGGTGGGCCGCTACAAGGTGTCGCTGTGGCACGACGATGAGCTTGTCGACGTCCGCTTCATCTCCCTCGCCGAGGGCCTCCACATGCGCGCCACCAACGACGGCCCGCGCGGCATGGATTTCCGCATCATCGACGCCCTCGGTACGCACTCGGCCTTCAGCTACACGCTCGCCTCTCCGCCAAAGAAGCCCATCGCGCTGGAGAAGGGCCTTCGCACCCTCGAGGACACCGAGGTCTCTCGCCGCGAGGTCGTGGCAAGTGAAGCCGGCTATGAGCTGGAATTCGATGTCTGGCCCGAGGCTTTGTTCAGCCGCGTCAAGCGCATCGGCCTAGAGCCCACCGAGCACTCCGATAAACCAGTGATTTTCGCCGGTCAGCTCGATCAGGACGACATGTTTACCGTCCACTCGCCACGCCCGCTGCCGCTGGCGAAGTTCGTCACCATCGACGGCCGCCAGAAAATCAAGGAGCTGGCGCGCACCTCGAGGACCACGCAGGCGGTCACCAGCCTCGCCGTCCCCAACGCCGCGCTGGCCAACGCCGTGCGCAAACAGCCAACGGCAGAGCTCTTCCTCATGTGGTCCACACTGTCCTACGAGGACTACCTGGACTCCCTCCCAGCGGGGGAGCGCGAGGCTCACCAGGCCCGCAGCTTGGAGCGACGCATCGTCGAGTACGAAGCTTCCGCATCCACCAGCCTGATCTATGCAGCGCTGGCCACCGTCCGAAAGTCCCCATTCGTCAGCCGCGGCCTGCTTAATGGCGATGAAATCATCATTGAACAGAACGCAGAACCGCAGGCAGATTTAGTGGGCTGGGCCTGGCCATTGGCCGAGCCCACGGTGGCGCCTACCCAACTCACACCCACCGAAGAGGGGTTTGAGCTGCCCGCCGACCTTGCTGAGCAGGGCTCGCTGCTTGTCGACGTCCGCGAGCTCCGCGCCTCCTCCAACCTCGCCGCCCCTGCACGCCCCTCCAGCGCCTCCATTGTGATCACGCCAGAAGGCTCACCGGCGGCACTCGCATCAAAGGACTGGACCCCGGAGCAGCTCTGGGACACCTTCCGCGCGCTCCACGTGCTCTCCCAGCGCAGCCCCAACCCCAAACTGCAGGCGATGTTCGACAGCACCATCGACCGCCTGCGCGCCCAACCGGAGGCCGCGGTCCACGCTCTAGCGCGCACCGGCGTCAGCGTGAACCAACAAGCCCGCTCGCTTGCGCGCACGCGCTTGTTCCACTCCCCGCTGGAGGCCGCCGCCGAGTCCGGCGTCGATAGCTACCTGGATCTCCTCCTCGATCCTTCAGCCAGCGAGAACCCCGAGCTCACCGCCGTGCGCGAGTCCGGCGCAGATGGTCTGACCCGCCCGATGCTGCTCAATGCCGCGACCATTCACAGCCCCACACCGCCCGTCGATGATCTGATGGGGGAGGCCGGCCGCGTCGCCGCGCTGCGTGAGTGCTTTGCCAACAACGGCGCCCTCGATGCGCTGGGCACCATCGAGCACCTGCGCAACGACGCCACGGCACTGGCCTCGCTGGTGCAAAACGCGGGCGTTGACATGTCCGTTAGCCACACCCTCATCGCGTTGGGCGCCTTTGCCAGCGGAAACACCGCCGACGAGCTCAATGCCGCTGCGTGGATGCCCTATATTTCCTATGCCTTCGCCCTGGCCTCCCGCGCTGCGGCGAACGACATCATCATGGAAAGCCCGCTGCTCAAGGAAGACATGCCCATGCTTGCCGACGTCCTCCCGCTTGCCCCCCGCCTCTTCTTCTACGACCTCGTGACGGCCGAAGCTCTCTTCCGCGATCGCGACATGTGAGCGCGTGAGGTGCGCCACAATAGGTGAGCATGAAGGTTATCTCCACGAACGTCGCTGTCCGCCGCCCCGAGCCGCATGGGCGACACGAGTACACGGGCATCGATAAGCAGCCACGCCCCTTCCTGGACCTGGAGATACCTGGGCCCAACTACGGTGACGGCTCCGGCGTGGTTGGGGATTCCATCGGTGACCACGCCCACCACGGCGGTGCCGAGAAGGCCGTCTACGCTTATGCCCGCGAGGAGCTCGACTACTGGGAGGGCACGCTCAACCGCGTGCTGCGTGACGGCTACTTCGGGGAGAACCTCACCACAGAAGGGATTTCCTGGCCGAATATGCTGATCAACCAGCAGATTCAGGTGGGGGAGTGCGTGCTCGAAGTGTCTATCCCGCGCACACCCTGCGCCACCTTCTCCGGTTGGATGGACGAGCCCGGCTGGCTCAAGTCCTTCACTGAGCGTGGCGATTGCGGTTCCTACCTGCGCATCATCGAGCCTGGCCGCATCACTTCTGGCGATGAGATTACGCTCATCGGCCGCCCCGACCATGACATCACCATGGGCATGGCCTTTGCCGCCAAGATGGGGGACAAGGAGCTAGCCCGGCGCGTCGTCGACGCCGACTGCCTTGCCCCAGTCCACCACGATCAGCTGGTTAAGCGCCTGCAGCCCCGCGGTTAGCTAGCCATTCATAGGTTGTCGCTTGTGAACCGCGCGTGCCATCCATACGCACGAATCGTGCCTTCACCAGTGACTTCAGCGCATATCGGACCTGCGCTCGAGTAAGGTTTGTGGCTGTTTCTATTTCGCCGATAGACAGCGGTTGTGCCGCCGTACGCAGCGCCTCCGCTACGCGCGGGGCGTTAACACCCAGGCGTTCCAAGGTCACTGGTGCATCCACTCGTCGTTCCGGGCCGGTGCCTGATTCCTCCTTGCGTAGTGGCTCCCAGATACGGGCCTCTCCACGAGTGTCCGGCCGCCACATCTTCACCGTAAATTGCACGCCAGAATCTATCAGGTCAGGCTCCGGTAGTCCTTGCTCTCGCGCGGCATCCAGCATGAGCTGCACGCCGCCGCCTTCGCCTTCAATAACAAAAGAGCCATCGTCTGCTTTGAGATATCGGCACAGTCTATAGAGCCGCTGGTTAATCTCCTGGCGCGCCAGATCTCTCGACTTGAGCTGTTCAACCGTCAGATCCCGTAGGCCTCCTGGACTGGAGATAACCATCTTGTCCGGTAGTAGGCGGACATCAATCGATTTACCCGCACCCAACGTATTTGGCCCAAGATCACGGTGCACCAATGCATTAGCCACGGCCTCTCGAATGGCCGGAAGGGGAAGTTCAGGAACTTCCACCATTGATCCGTCCTCTCGATATCGCCGTACGGCGGCTAAACGTTGCCTTACCCATCCCATTACCGAGTTCAACAGCACCGGAACGGGCCCCTCAAAGGTCTCCAACCCCAGCACTCGCCCGTGCTTCGAACCATTTGGTAGCCTTTGCGCCACCGTTACTGCTAAGGAGGGAAAATGTCCTTGGGGATAGAAACCCAGCGCATACAGGCCAGCAAGGGTCAGCTCTCCAGTCGCGGTCGTCACCGCTAGCGCCCGTAAGACGTCCTCATCTTGAGTAAGTCCCGATAGTCGCCGATTCTTTTTCCGCGCCTGAACCAAGAAATCTTGCACCACGTCGCTATCTAGGTCTGCAAGGCTCGTGCCTTCCACAATCGTCGTGTCATAGGACACTGCCTCTTCGGCATGCAGCTTTGCCACGTCCATCATGCGCAGCTCCGAGGCACTCATACGGTAGTCCCCATCAGCCATTCGAAGATACGCTTCTCCCCTGTAGCTAGCAGGCTTATCAATAATCGGAAGACCCGTAACCTCCGCAATCACGACATGCGTGCCATCTATTGCCACACTGTCGGTATGCACTGTGACTGGAGGGGTGATGGCATGACGCGCCTGCGAGGCCAGAGCAGCCTCCATCTCCGAAGGATTCTCAATGCCAGTGACAATGAATCCTTCCTTCTCATTGACACCGAGAATGATAAGGCCGCCACTCGGCATGTTTGCGAACGCGCACAATGTCTGCGGTAGAGAGTCCGGAATGCCCCCTTGAGCGGTTTTGACCTCGACTGTTGTTGAATCACCGCCGCGCAACTCAAGCTCAGCCAATAGCTCTCTCAGCTGATTCTCGGACCAATTGTTCACGATGAATACCCGCCCTCAATGTTAACAATGACGGCTCAATGCTAACTTCATTCCTCTTCAATGACAAGAGTTCTCATTGATCTTCCCATTGAGGTGTCATTGACATTCTCATTGAGGCCAAATTATGGCCCTGAAACCCCGTATGTTTAAGCTTTATCTAGCGCATAAACCGCAATGAGTGGTTGGATAAGAGTTATCCAACCACTCATTTGCTGTCTGACGAATGGATAGCCTCTACAAGCCTCACTACGTTACCGAGAGCTGGATCCCCGAATCAGGCTCCGGCACTCCCCGGCGCGATAAGGCCGGAGGCCCTTTTTAGGTCTATGTCCCTGACCATCTTGTAAGTAAGGCATGGAGTTTTCCCCAGAGCTCACCAGCCGGGCAGCACGTATCGAGCGAGAGATCTTGGATCTCAACCGTCATGCTGCTTCTGGCCAGTTGGAGTCTGTGGCCCGCTTACTCATGCGTTCTGAGGCGATTTCTTCCTCACGCATTGAAGGTATTGCGCCCAACGTCGACAAGGTTGTCCTCGCGGAACTCGCCCAAAAGGAGGAAGTCCGCGGCTTTAAGGAAAGCGCGGAAGAGGTTGCGCGTAACCTCACCGTTCTGTGTTCCATTGAGAAGAGCTTTGCCACCGAACCAACATCTCCATCGGCCTTCTTGAAAAGCTCCAAAGAGAGTTGATGGGGGAGAAGGGCTCTATCCCCACTGGTCTTCGCACTATTCAGAACTGGATTGGTGGAAGTAACCACACACCCATTGGGGCCGAGTTCATCCCAGCGCCCCCAGGCCTAGTCCATGACCTCGTGGACGACTTATGTCTTTACCTCGATGGCGCTTCGCACGGTGCTCTCATCCAGGCCGCAATTGCTCACGCTCAGTTTGAAACGATTCATCCCTTTGCAGACGGCAACGGGCACGTTGGCCCTGCTCTCATTCATGGAATTCTTCTGCGCCGCGGGCTTACGAAGTACACCATTCTGCCGGTAAGCCTCCTCCTCGGTACGCGGTCCAAATCGAAAGCTACCTGCCTTTTCGCACCATCGAGCGTTGTAAAATCCTCACCATGGAGCGCACGTATAAGTGGGAGCATGTCGAGACTCCCCTCATCCGGAACGAGGCCGCAGTTCATTTTTTAGGAGCCGGTTTGACCGCTTCCGGAGTGCAATACGGCGATGGATACGAGGCCACGTGGGAGCTGCGCGCCGCGGAGAACTGGATGACCGAACGTGTGTCGGTGAACGTTGAAGGCGACGGATGGGGGCGAAGCCTCGAGCTGTTAAGGTCCGAACAAGGCGTGTGGTCGGCGGAAACCAATGAAGAGGGCGCCCAGCCTGAAGAGCTGCCCTCCCCCGGTATCGTCCAGTCAGCCGACCTGAAAGCCGCACTCGATTGCGATCTCGGTCTGTGCCCTCTCACCAACACAATGCCTATTCGTCGCTTGACGCTGCTTGAGACTCAGGTTCCGAAAACGCAGCTGATCATGGCTTGGATTGATATGCCGTCCCTCCAGGTGATCGCATCAGACCAGTACTACAGCTCCGTCGATGCTGAAACTGTCCGATACAAAAGCGGAACACGGGGAGTCGACGTCGAGTTGGAGGTCGACGGTGACGGAGTGGTCGTACACTACCCTGATCTCGCACGGCGGGTCTGATCCGGAAACAACTCTAACTAAGCTGGGCGGTATGAACGACCTGACCATCGCGCCTGGCCCAGGGATCCCCGGGGGTCTGGTCATCGTCGCCGCCGACCTGACGGAGCGGTTCGCGAAGTCGTCGGGACCAGGCGGCCAAGGCGTCAATACTACGGACAGCAAAGTGCAGCTTTCCGTCGATATCGCTACGTGCTCATCGCTTTCCGACGCCCAGCGTCGCCGCGCCCTCCACAACCTCGAACACCGCCTAGACGGCACCGTCCTTACCGGTACCGCATCGACCCAGCGATTGCAGGTACGCAACCGCGCCGAGGCACGAGGTCGCATGGCCGCCCTCTTGTGCGAGGCGCTCGCTCCGCCTCCTCCTCCGCGGCGCAGGACCAAGCCGACGCAGAGCTCGGTGCGACGCCGTCTCGAAGCGAAAAAGCGGCGCTCGGAGCTCAAGTCCACGCGACGGCGGCCCCAAATTCCCTAGTTCGAACCATCCGCGTGCATATCCTCACGCAGACGGACCTGGTTCGGGTAACCGCTACGCTGAGACAGCTTGGACTGGTTGAATCCGCTCGATTTCCGAGAGGATCTTGTCTTCCGCCACGTCCAAGTCATATTGAGCCTGTAACCCGAGCCAGAACTGGGGGCTCATTCCGAAAACTTCGCTAGACGAAGGGCCGTGTCAGCGGTTACAGCGCGCTTACCGTGAACAATTTCGTTGATCCGGCGGGGCAGAACGCCGATGGAGACGGCGAGCTTGTGCTGGGTGAGCCCCATTCCTTTGAGAAAGTCCTCCATGAGGATCTCACCGGGGTGAACCGGAGGGAGCTTGTCAGTGGTAGTCAACGATCTCAACCTCCTCTGTCCCCGCGGCGGACCACCGAAAACAGATCCGCCACTGGTCGTTGATGCGAATACTATGTTGACCCCTGCGATCGCCTTTGAGCGCCTCAAGCCGGTTTCCCGGGGGAATCCGTAACTCATCAAGAGTCTGCGCGTACCCAAGCTGGCGCAGCTTCCACATACGCTCAGTGTCCTTGTCAGCGAACGACTGGATCCGGCTTGACCCTATCCCCCATAACGCGAAGCGTCAATAACGCTATACGTTAAATTTGAACTCCACGGTATGTAGTTGCAAAGTTACTTTCTCGTTAGCCTGCAACAATCAGAAAACTGTAATTACGTCAGCACACAGAGAACATATGGGCGCATGGAAACACGTAAAGGTTTTGCGGGATGGCGTGGACGTCAACGTGAAGATTCTGGAGAACCTCGCCGCCCACGTCGCTCCCGCGTTGGGTGGCAGCCGAACCACAAAGGATCAGTCATCTGCTATCCCATCGACTAATTCCTGCAGGTCGCAGGACCTTCGCGCAACCGTCAGTTCAGTGCATTTTGAATAGTTCAGCACACGTTGTATTGTTCAGCACATGCTGACTATTGCTTCGCGCCTCGACGTCATGAACCGGCTCGGCCGGGCCATGGCTGATCCGACGCGTTCCCGAATCCTGATGACCCTACTCGACGGTCCGGGCTACCCGGCCGAGATTTCGCAAAGCTTGGATCTGACCCGCTCGAACGTCTCGAACCACCTGTCCTGCCTACGCGATTGCGGCATCGTCGTCGCTGAGCCGGAGGGCCGTAAGACCCGCTACGAAATTGCCGATCCGCACCTCGCGGCGGCGCTCGAAGCGCTGGTCAACGCGACACTGGCCGTCGACGAGAATGCCCCCTGCATCGACACTGAGTGCTCGGTGCCCGGCTGCGGCGAGAAAGGAACGGACGCATGAGTTCAGCATGTGGATGCGAACACGAACCCGCCACGGAGATCGAAGAGCTCGATCGGCCATGGTGGAAAGACCCCGAGCTACTGCTACCGATCTTCTCCGGTGTAGCCCTCATTACAGGACTGGCGCTGGACTGGTCCGACTTGGAGACGCCCGCAACGGTACTGTATTGGCTTGGCCTGCTGCTGGGCGCTTATACGTTCGCACCTGGAGCGATCCGGAACCTTGTCACGAAGCGCAAGCTCGGCATTGGCTTGCTTATGACGATCAGCGCGGTCGGCGCGGTGATCCTTGGTTTCGTCGGAGAGGCCGCGGCGCTGGCGTTCCTGTACTCGATCGCCGAGGCGCTTGAAGACAAGGCGATGGACCGGGCCCAAGGCGGACTGCGGGCACTGTTGAAACTGGTACCGCAAACCGCGACCGTGCTGCGCGACGGTACGACGGCCGAGGTCGCTGCGAAGGACCTTGAGGCTGGCGAGCTGATGCTCGTGCGCCCCGGGGAGCGGATCGCCACGGACGGCATCATTCGGTCCGGACGCTCCAGCCTTGACACCTCAGCGATCACCGGAGAATCCATTCCGGAGGAGGTTGCGCCCGGCGACGAGGTACCCGCGGGAGCGATCAACTCCGCCGGTGTGCTGGAGGTCGAGACGACCGCAGCTGGAACGGACAACTCGCTGACCACACTCGTCGATCTCGTCGAGAAGGCGCAGGCGGAGAAGGGTGACCGCGCCCGGATCGCCGACCGGATTGCCCGACCCCTAGTGCCCGGGGTGATGATCCTGGCGGTGCTGGTCGGTGTGATTGGCTCGCTGCTGGGCGACCCCGAGACGTGGATCACCCGTGCGCTGGTGGTCCTGGTCGCAGCGTCGCCGTGCGCGCTGGCAATCTCCGTGCCGCTGACGGTCGTGGCCGCGATCGGCGCGGCCAGCCAGTTCGGAGTAGTCATCAAGTCCGGCGCGGCGTTCGAGCGACTCGGCGGCATCCGTCACCTAGCGGTAGACAAGACCGGAACCCTTACCCGCAACCAGCCCGAGGTTACCGGAGTGGTCCCGGCAGACGGATTCGATCGGGCGCAGGTGCTTTCCTTCGCGGCGGCGGTTGAGCAGCAATCGACGCACCCCCTCGCCGCGGCGATCGTGGCAGCGGAGCCCGAAGCGCCCACCGCCTTGGATATCAGCGAGGAAGCCGGTCATGGCATCGGCGGCACCGTCGAAGGCCGACGGGTGCTGGTCGGCAGCCCCCGATGGATCGACGCCGGGCCACTGAAGGCGGACGTTGAGCGTATGGAGTCCGAAGGCCAGACCTGCGTCCTAGTCACCGTCGATAACGCTCTCGCCGGGGCGATCGGGGTGCGCGACGAGTTGCGGCCCGAGGTGCCCGATGCCGTGCAATCCCTGCACGACAACGACGTGGAAGTGAGCATGCTCACCGGCGATAACACTCGCACCGCCCGGGCGCTGGCTGAAATCGCTGGAATCGACGACGTGCGCGCCGAGCTGCGACCGGAGGACAAGGCAAGCATCGTTGCCGAACTCTCCTCCAAGACGCCGACGGCGATGATCGGCGACGGCATCAACGACGCGCCGGCACTGGCGGGCGCAACGGTGGGCATTGCGATGGGAGCAACCGGCTCTGACGCCGCGATCGAGTCCGCTGACGTCGCCTTCACCGGCCACGACCTCCGGCTGATCCCGCAGGCGCTGCAGCACGCCCGCCGAGGCAGCAGGATCATCAACCAAAACATCGTGCTGTCTCTGGCCATCATCATCGTGTTGATGCCACTGGCGATCAGCGGTGTACTGGGCCTGGCCGCCGTCGTGTTGGTACACGAAGTCGCCGAAGTCATCGTGATCTTGAACGGCCTGCGGGCTGCACGAGCGAAACGCTGAGGCTGTGACCGGCAAGTCTTATAAGGGTTGAACCACGCGCCGAGCGCACACACACGTTGGACCAGGCGAGTCATTCGAGTTCACCGCCTGGTCCTTCTCGATGCGTGCAGGCACGGGAACTGTGGGTGAACCTAATAGTTCAACGGCCTGATACCGCTTGCAGATTCTTCACACGAGGTAGCGGAATGGACCGAGGCCGAACGAAAACCGGAGTTAGAGACAGCGCTCTTCAACCTACCCCCAATAACGCGAAACGTCATTAACGCCTCGCGTTACACGTTGAACTTGAACTCGACGCAGACGACATCCTCAGCCTGCTCGACCTCGCAGACCGCTAGCTCGCCAGCAGCCGCTTTGACACGAAGCTCCCACCGCCTACCGGGCGCGCAGTTCCACGGGCACAGCCTTAAAGTTTGCGGATACGCTCTGCATCAGCCACGATGTTTTGCGTGAGCTTCTCCGCTTCAAGGCCACTCAAGTCGCAGCTGTCGAAGCGGGCCAGCCAATCAGCACGAATGGCGGGGGAGTCGAACCAGGTTGCGCGCTCGGCTTCAATATCCTCGATACCGCTCAAGGTGCGGCCGTCGCGGGTGCGGATCTCGAGGTCGTCGACAAGCGGGGCAATCGCTTGAAGCCCTGGGACGATGGCCTTAAAGCCCGACGTATGGGAAACCTCATTGGTCCAGCGCGGGTAGCGGCTCACGCGCTGCGCCTCCAGGTAGCGCTGGACGACACCGAGCCTGGAGACCTCCTGCGCCACCGCCAAGCCCACGACCCTCACGCGGAAACCCGCGGAGCGAAACTTGGCTATCTCACCCGCGATGAATTCCGGGTTGGACAGCGTGTTCTCAATGATGAGGGAGTGGCCGTGCTGCCGGCCATCCTCGATCAGCGAGGACATCCAATAGGGGACCGGACCGTTGGTGAGCACATCCATGCGCAGGGGGTCGCGCTCCATGATTTCGTCGAGGGCGGGGTGATATTTGCGTAATTCATCCGAATCTAGAACGACGTGGTCATCCGTGAGCATCTCAATCACCGAGGATTTTCCCGACGCTGGTTGCCCTGCGACGTAGATGACCTCAGGTTCCGCGGACGGCTGGCGAAAGAGATACGCGATACGCCGCTCAAGGACGCGGCGTTTAAAAGCATCATCGACCGGAAAATCCGCAGCCTTCAGCACTGTCACGCCACCTTTGCGCGGGTTTCAAGCTCATCGAGCAAGCGAGCAAAGAATTCCGCTGCGGCACGGATTTCCTCAAGGTCGGTGTTATCAACACCACTCACAATGCGCTGGACAAAATCCTCTTGTGCAGTCCAATACTTAATTTCTAGCTCACTGTCGGTCGCAAGCTGCTGGTGGAAATAGGCAGCTTTCAGCGAGGACGCAACCTCCTTCATTGCGTCGAAGGCTGCGTACTCGATCTCCGGGACGTTGGCGGTGCTCATGGCGCTTAGAATAGCAGCGCCACGGCGGTTTTAGCCGTTGATAATCTGCGGGTAGGCCAGGCCCTTGAGGCCCTCGGTGCCAAACTCCACGCCGTAGCCGGAGGACTTGATGCCGCCGAACGGCACGCGCGGATCTACGGCACCGTGGCTGTTGATCCACGTGGTGCCAGCCTCCAGCTGCGCGGCAACTTCCAGAGCGCGCTCACGGTTGGAGGACCACACGGAAGAGCCCAAGCCCACGTCAAGCTTGTTGGCCTGCTCGATGGCCCAATCCAGGTCTGTGTACTTCACAATCGGCAGTGCCGGGCCGAACTGCTCCTCGACGACCAGCGCGTTATCCGGGTCGATGTCCGCCACCAGGGTGGTGGGGTAGAAGTAGCCCGGCGCGTCATAGTCCGGGTCACCGCCCAGCAGCACGCGGGCGCCGGAGTCCTTAGCGGCGTTGACGAGCTTGTCCACGATGTCGAACTGCTGCTTGTTCTGCAGCGGGCCGAGCACGTTTTCTTCTTCCAAGCCCACACCCATCGGCGAGGCCTTGGCTACCTCGACGAGGGCTTCGCAGACGGCGTCGTAAAGCGATTCCGGCACGTACAGGCGCTTCATTGCCGCGCAGGTTTGTCCAGTGTTGATGAACGCGCCCCAGAAAAGGTCGCCGGCGATGGCGGCTGGGTCGGCGTCGTCAAGCACGATGCCCGCATCGTTACCACCGAGCTCGAGGGTGAGGCGCTGCAGGTTCGCGGCAGAGGACTCGACGATCTTCTTGCCGGTCGCAGTGGAGCCGGTGAACATGATCTTGTCGATGTCCGCGTGTGTGGTCAGCGCTGCGCCTACCGCGCCGTCGCCGGTGACAACCTGCAGGACGCCTTCCGGAAGCACGGAATTAAAGACCTTGATGAGCGCCAGGACGGACAGCGGGGTGTACTCGGAAGGCTTAACCACCACGGCATTACCCATGCGTAGGGCCGGGGCAATCTGCCAAATGGTGATCATCATCGGCCAGTTCCACGGGCCAATCGCACCGACGACGCCGAGCGGACGGTAGTGCACGGTCGCGGTGATGTCATCATCGACAGCGGTGTAATCAGGGGACTCGAAGGACGCCGTCGCGCGCAGCCACGCGGAGCACGCACCAACCTCGAAGCGAGCATTCGGGCCTTTCAGCGGCTTGCCCTGCTCGCGGGAGAGCAGCTCCACCAGCGGCTCCGCGGCAGCCTCAATGGCGTCCGCAGCCTTCAGCAGGAGGTCACAACGCTCAGCATCGCTGAGCTTTGCAAAGGACTTCTGCGCCTGAACCGCACGCTCAACCGCCGCATTGAGCTCCTCAACACTGCCTTCAGGTGCGACACCCACAACCTCTTCGGTGGCCGGGTTGATAATTTCGCGGCCCTCATCAACGGTGATGGCTGCGAGAAGATCTTCATAGGTGGCGAACTGCGACATTTATTCTCCTTAGTCGAGGTGTGCAAAGTTTCACCCATTGTTACCCACAACACATAATTACAGTTGACTCTCAGCGCACAAAGCTTGTTCAAAAGTGTGCTTGAGGTCACTGTATAGTATTTATATGCCCAACTCTTCCTCGCACTATGACCTCGCGGCCTGGCGCGCGGCGTCTTCGGAAACCTTCGGCAAGCTTGAGGTTCACGCACCCGAGGCGAGCACCTTTTGGGCCCAGCTCACCAGCACCAGAGTGGGGGAGGTCTCTCTCTTTGACATGCACACCGCGCCCCATTCGGTAAAAAGGGAAAACGCAGCGCTTGGCGACGCCCCCTTTTGCAAGCTCAGCCTCCAGCTTTCCGGCCGCTCCACCATGGCGCAAGATGGCCGAACCTTCGAGCTTCATCCCGGTGACTTAGCACTGTATGTCACTCAACGGCCTTATGTTCTTGAATATCCCGTCGAGCAGCACACTCTTATCGTTCACTTTCCACAGAGCCTACTTAGCCTCACACCGGCGCAGATTCAGCAGCTAACTGCGAGCCCAGTTTCCCGTGATCATGGGTTGGGCAAGGTGGCAGTGCCGCTTTTCGAGCAGCTGGCCAATAACCTCGACGTTTTGGAAGGCCCGCACGCCCCGGCTCTTGTTCGCTCCGCCTTGAACATGTTGGTCACAGTGTTCTCTTCTGAAATCGACACCGCCTCTGACTCGAAGAATTTGTTATTCAACCAGGCCACCTCATATATCGAGCAGCATTTAGGTGATGCAGATCTTTCCCCAAGCGCCATCGCAACGGCGCTTTTCGTATCTGTGCGCCATCTCCATTCCCGCTTCGCCGCCCAAGGCCTTTCAGTAGGCTCCTATATCCGCAGCCGCCGACTAGAGAAAGTACGGGAGGAGCTAACAAACCCTTTAAATGCCAAGGAATCCATTGGCACCATTGCCGCGCGCTACGGCCTGCACGATCCTTCGCACTTATCACGGGTATTCAAAGCTGAATTCGGACTTTCTCCGAGTTCCTTTCGCAGCCAAGCACTAGCTCCAAAACCGCGAGCCTGAGTGCATTCCACGCCGGCTGTGGCCATTTGTGCTTTCCTTATGTCTTTCTCTTCTCGTTCCCTCATCAGCGTTCTCACCTGCGCAACCCTGCTTGATGGCTGCGGCGATGATTCTTCTTCGAGCACGAAGCCTGTGTTCAAGGCACCTTCCTCCACGGCACAGCAGTCCAGCGTCCAAACCGCTACTCAAGCTGATGCGGCCAGCCCCTCGCCGGAAACGACAACACGCGAGGAATCTTCGAGTCCAGAGGAAACTACTTCTTCAGTAGCGCTCGTATCGCCGGAGGTGCCGGCTGATGTTCGCGCAAAGATTTGGAATGGCGGCGCCGTTCCAAAACTTGGTTTCACCAAGGCGGGCTTGCTGAGCGAAGGAAAGTTTGTGGACAGCTCAATCGGCCCAGGCGGCCCCAGCGCTAAGCTGGTGGGCTTTAACGAGGGCCTCGCGCCACTACCCGAGACCACCGTGGATAACTTCCGCGCCTTCCAGGGCGACATTGACGGCGATGGAGAGGTTGAAGTTCTTGCAACCATCATGTCCACCGGTGGCGGCACTGGCTGTTCCTACGAGACGGTGGTCTTCAATTAGGCTGCGGCGCAAGCCCCTGGATCAAACGCCCAGTTACGCGCCTGCATAAGGATTGCGCACACCGATGTACTGCAGCGAGGTGTACTCCTCGATGCCCTCGGCGCCGCCTTCGCGGCCCATGCCGGACTGCTTGACGCCACCGAATGGGGCAGCGGCGTTAGAGATGACACCGGCGTTAAAGCCCATGAGACCAAACTCTAGGCCATCGCCCACGCGCCACATACGGTCGGAGTTTTCCGTGAACACATAGGAGGCAAGGCCATACTCGGTGTCGTTGGCCAGCTCGATGGCCTCTGCTTCATCGCTGAAGGTAAGGATCGGCGCAACCGGTCCGAAGATCTCCTCCTGCGCCACGCGTGATTCACGTGAAACATTGGTCAGGACGGTCGGCTCGTAGAAGTAGCCAGCACCCTCACCACGGCTGCCGCCGACGAGGACTTTGGCACCCTTGGCAACGGCGTCTTCAACGAGCGCGGCGACGTTGTCCTGAGCCTTCTTCTCAATGAGCGGCCCACAGGTAACGCCCTCATCCATACCGTTGCCCACCTTGAGCTCAGAGATCTTGGCTGCAAACTTCTGTGCGAACTCTTCGGCCACGGACTCGTGCACGATAAAGCGATTAGCTGCGGTGCAGGCCTCACCAATGTTGCGCATCTTCGCGCCCATCGCACCCTCTACAGCTTGATCCAAGTCTGCGTCCTCGAAGACGATGAACGGCGCGTTGCCGCCGAGCTCCATGGAGGTGCGCAGAACGTTGTCCGCAGCAGCCTTCAACAAAGTCTTACCCACCGGAGTAGAGCCAGTGAAAGACACCTTGCGGAGGCGCGAGTCAGCCATGACCGGCTCAGAAATGGCGGAAGCGGACTTGCCCGCCACGACGTTCAGAACGCCCTCCGGAAGACCCGCGTCAATCATGGTCTGCGCGAAGTACTGAGCAGTCAGTGGAGTCAGCTTCGCTGGCTTGAGCACCATGGTGCAGCCCGCAGCAACCACCGGCGCAACCTTGCGGGTAGCCATGGCGAGTGGGAAGTTCCACGGGGTGATAAGCAGGCACGGGCCCACCGGCTTACGGCGGGTCACCATCTGAAGGGTGCCCTCCGGTGCAGGCAAGCTGCGGCCATAGTCACGCACGGCTTCCTCAGAGAACCAGCGCAGATACTCCGCACCGTAAGTGACCTCACCGTAGGCCTCAGCCAGAGGCTTGCCCATTTCCAAGGTCATCAACGCAGCGAATTCATCTTTACGCTCGGTAACAAGCTCGAAGGCACGACGCAGAATGTTAGAACGCTCGCGCGGGGTTGTACGCGCCCACTCGTCCTGGACGGCACAGGCGGCATCCAGCGCGGCCACGGCATCCTCCGAGTTAGCCGAAGCCAATGTGGCTAGTACCTCACCCGTGGCGGGATTCTCCACGTCGAAGGTCTCGCCTGACGCAGCATCGCGCCACTGTCCGTTAATCAGCAGGCCGGTCGGAACCTTGGCCAACAGTTGCTCAACATTGATGGTCATAAAAGTTGCTAACCTTTCTTCGAGAATTTATCCGCCAGCGTACGCGCCGCACCGGACAGCAGCTGGACATCAGCTCCTACCAGCGCAAACGACGCACCTGCGTCGAGATAACGCTGCGCCTGCTCCAGATTGAAAGCGTTGACGCCCACCGGCTTGCCCGCGGCACGGACCGCATCGAAAGTACGCTGCACTGCGTCCAGCAAGTCTGGGTGGGTCTGCTGACCCAGCAGCCCCATTGAGGCCGCCAGATCCGAAGGGCCAACAAATACTTGGTCAACACCATCGACGGCCGCGATCTCCGCCGCGTTCTCCACAGCGGTGAAGGACTCAATCTGCACGGTCAGGCTGACGGTCTCAGCGGCCTTCTGCAAATACCCCTCCACACCATTCCAGCGGGAAGAACGAGCCAAAGCACTGCCGACGCCGCGCACACCGCGCGGTGGGTAATACATTGCCGCTACAGCCTTCTCGGCCTCGGCTGCAGTATCGACCATCGGCACCATCAGATTCTGGCCACCAACATCTAGGTATTGCTTGATAAGTGCGGTGTCATTAACCGGAACACGCACCATGCGGGTTGGCCCATACGCATCCGTGGCCCGAAGCAATTCTGCGATGGTCTCCAAGCTATAAGGGGAGTGCTCGCCATCAATGAGCAGCCAATCGAAACCGGCGGAAGCAACAATCTCCGCCGCCACCTGGGAGCCGGAGCAGATCCAGGCGCCGATCAAGGGGGCGTCGTCAAGCGCGCGCGTGAAGGTTGGCGGAAGTTCTACTGGAATCGGCATGTGATTGCTCCCAACTTTCCATAATCGGCGTGGACGGTATCGCCCGGCTCCACCCACATCGGCTTGGTGAAGGAGCCGGCGAGGATGATGTCGCCCTTCTTTAAAGTGTCGCCGTGGGCATGCAGCTTGTTCGCCAGCCAGGCGACGCCCATTGCCGGATGGTTGAGCACCGCCGCGGCGACGCCGGTGTCTTCGATGGATTCATTGCGATAGAGGAGGGCGGAGACCCAACGAAGGTCAACGTCTTCGGGACGGACTGGGTTGCCGCCATAAACCATCGCACCGAGCGCCGCGTTGTCGGAGATGGTGTCCACGATGGTGCGGCCCTTCATCTCAATGCGGGAGGAGAGGATCTCCAAGGCTGGCACCACGTAATCGGTCGCGCGAAGCACGTCAAAGATGCTGCAGTTAGGCCCCGCCAGGTCCTCCTTGAGAACGAAGGCGAGCTCCACCTCGATGCGCACGTTCGAGAACTGCGCATGCTCGATAACGGAACCGTTCTCATAAACTTGGTCCGCGAAAATTGCCCCGTAGTCCGGTTCAGTAATGCCGGTCGCCTCCTGCATTACCTTGGAAGTCAGGCCAATCTTGCGGCCAACGAGGCGCCGCCCACCGGCGATGCCGCGCTTTACCCATTCACCCTGGATGGCATAAGAATCCTCCACACCCATGTCCGGGAAACGAGTGCTCAGCAGAGGAATCATCGTGCGGTCGCGCTCGGCCTGCGCCAGCTCATCCGCGATGGCTATATGTTGCTTGCTATCTAACATTGTCGAATTCCTTAGTTCGTTGTTTCACGTGAAACATGCAGAAAAGCTGGACCGCATTTCTGGGTTTTAATCAACCTTGAAATCACAGTCCAGCATCCATGAGAGCTTTAGAGCTGGTTGCCGAGCTTGAACTCGCCCTGCTTCCACTCCGGCATCTCCTCGGAATCTTCCTTGCGGGTGTAGGAGAAGCCATCCGCGCCGATGGTCTGCGCCATCTCGGACTCATCGGTGCGCTCGACCAGTGGAACCGGATTGCCATCGAGATCGAGGACGGTGGAGCCGTCGCGGTACCAAGAAGGCACAACCGGGGTACCCCACCAGTCGCGACGCTGATTGTCGTGGACGTCCCAGGTGACAACCGGGTTGTCTGGGTCGCCGGTGTAGTAGTCCTGGGTGTAGATCTCCACGCGGTGAC
This sequence comes from Corynebacterium sp. HMSC06C06, assembly GCF_001807295.1. Taxonomy (NCBI): domain Bacteria; kingdom Bacillati; phylum Actinomycetota; class Actinomycetes; order Mycobacteriales; family Corynebacteriaceae; genus Corynebacterium; species Corynebacterium sp. HMSC06C06. The sequence continues at coordinate 100,440 of NZ_KV788458.1, read as the reverse complement.
CATCCGGGTCGCGCAAGTAGAGGTAGTAGGCATTGGAAACACCGTGACGGCCTGGGCCGCGCTCGATAGCGTCAGACTCACGGAGAGCGCCAAGCTTGTCGCAGATGGCGATGATGTTGTGCTTCTCGTGGGTCGCGAACGCGATGTGGTGCATGCGCGGGCCGTCGCCACCGGTCATTGCGGTGTCGTGGACGGTCGGCTTACGGCGCATCCATGCGGCATAAACGGTGCCCTCTTCATCACGGATATCCTCAGTGACGCGGAAGCCAAGATCCTCCATGTAATCCACGGCCTTCGGAACATCCGGGGTGATCTGGTTGAAGTGATCCAAGCGAACCAACGCGCCCGGGATATGAGCGTCATAGCTCCACGCCAAACGCTCACGGTGCTCTACCTCGTAGAAGAACTCGTATGGGAAGCCCAGCGGATCCTGCACACGCACAGAGTCGCCGATACCCTTGACAAAGCCGTCCTTGTTGCGACGAACCTCGCAGCCGCGAGCCTTGTAAAACTCCTCGGCACGGTCAAGATCCTCTGGGGTGCGGACACGGTAGGAGAAAGCAGCTACTGCAGCGACCGGGCCCTTGCGCAAGACGAGGTTGTGGTGGATGAACTCCTCGTAGGTTCGCAGGTAGATTGCGTTGTCATCTTCCTCGGTCACGACGAGGCCTAAGGTATCCACGTAGAACTTGCGGGAAGCCTCGAGGTCGGTGACGACGATCTCCATGTAAGCGCAGCGCAGAATGTCTGGCGCCTGAACGGTGGTCATGATGTGCTCCTTTAAAGAAATGAGAGAGACGGATTAGTCCTGCTTGCCGAAGACCGGGTTGTGGACTTTGTCGAGGTTGATGTGGACTGCCTGCTGGTCGGTGTAGAAGTCGATGGAACGGTAGCCGCCCTCGTGGCCCAGGCCGGAGGCCTTAACGCCACCGAATGGGGTACGAAGGTCGCGCACGTTGTTGGAGTTCAGCCAAACCATGCCAGCCTCAACGTTCTGTGCGAAGTTATGCGCACGCTTGAGGTCGGAGGTCCACACGTAAGCAGCCAGGCCGTACTTGGTGTTGTTGGCCAGCTCGAGTGCTTCCTCGTCGGTGTCGAACGGGGTGATGGCAACGACTGGGCCGAAGATTTCTTCCTGGAAGATGCGGGCGGAAGGATCGACGTCCACGAAGACGGTCGGCTGCACGAAGTTGCCCTCTTCGAAGCCCTCTGGGCGCTCGCCGCCGGCTGCCAGCTTTGCTTCCTGCTTGCCGATCTCGATGTAGGAGGTGACCTTCTCGTAGTGCTCTGGGTGAACCAGGGCGCCAACCTCGGTCTTCGGGTCAGAAGGCAGGCCCACCTTCACACGCTTGGCGACGGCGGTGTAGCGCTCAACGAACTCATCGTAAATGTCGCGCTGAACCAGGATGCGGGAGCCGGCGGTGCAACGCTCGCCGTTCAGGGAGAACACGCCGAAGATGCAGGCGTCGATAGCGGTGTCCAGGTCAGCGTCAGCAAAGACGATGGCTGGGGACTTGCCGCCGAGCTCCATCGACAGCCCCTTCAGGTGCGGTGCAGCGTTGCCGAAGATGATCTGGCCGGTGCGGGACTCGCCGGTAAAGGAGATGAGCGGGACGTCTGGGTGCTTGACCAGTGGGTCGCCCGCGTAGCCTTCCTCGCCGAAGCCGTTGACCAAGTTAAAGACGCCCTTCGGCAGGCCAGCTTCCTCGAAGATTCCAGCCCACAGCTGCGCAGACAGCGGGGTGAACTCAGCCGGCTTCAGGACAACGGAGTTGCCGGTTGCAATTGCCGGAGCAAGCTTCCAAGACTCGAGCATGAACGGAGTGTTCCACGGGGTGATAAGACCAGCGACGCCGATTGGCTTGCGGTTGACGTAGTTGATTTGGCGGCCTGGAACCTTGTAGGCGTCGTCAGCCTGCGCAACGATGAGGTCAGCGAAGAAGCGGAAGTTCTCAGCAGCGCGCTTTGCCTGGCCGTTAGCCTGGGTAATCGGCAGACCGGAGTCGAAGGACTCCCATGCAGCGAGCTTGTCAGCGCGGGTCTCAACGATGTCAGCGATCTTGTTGAGCACGCGTGCGCGCTCACGTGGCAGGGCCTTGGACCACTCGCCGCGCTCAAAGGCAGCCTTGGCGGCAGCAACCGCCTTGTCGATGTCAGCTGGCTTACCGGAAGCAGCCTTGATGTAGTTCTGGTTGGTTACCGGATCGAGTACGTCGAACTCGTCGCCATCAATAGAGGCAACGAACTCACCATCGATGTAGTGGAGGATCTTCTCTGGAAGGTCGGCTGGCTTGGCGGCGTCATTATTGATGCTCATTGCGGCATTCTCCTTAAACTGCGGTGTCTGTAATTTCTGCTTTTGCATTGCTGTCTGCCGGGCTTTCTGCCTGGCTATTTTTCTCGCGGTATCGGCGGGAAGTCTGCAAGCGATGTTCGCGCGCAACCTTTTCCACATAAGCTTCTTCCGCGCCGATCTCGATGAGAGCGAGCAGCTTTTCGTGTTCTGCCACCGATTCCAGGGCCCGCTCCGGTACGTAGCGGAAGGTGGAGACTCGGTGGTATTCAAGTTGGTCCCATTGCTCATAAACCAAGTTCACGAGCCTTTCGTTGGGGCACTTGGCGAAAAGCACACTATGAAATTCTTTGTTGAGCTTCGTGAACTCGTCTGGGTCGTGATGCACATCGAGTTCACGCATCTTCTGATTGATTGCTCGCGCCTTAGCAAAATCCTCAGCGGTGAGAAACGCTGCCGATTGGGCGGTGGCCCGTGCCTCCAGAGTGGCCACGATATCCATCGACTCGTAATAGGCCTCGCGGTTGTGCGTGGTAACCCTGGCGCCAACATTGCGTTCGTAGGTGACTAGGCCCTCGGCTTCGAGTTGCCGGATGGCTTCGCGCACTGGAACGACGCTGACGTTGAGTTCTTCTGCAATTGTTGAGAGCACCAACCGATGCCCTGGCTCATACTCACGAGTGCGAATCTGGCGGCTTATCCAGTTATAGGCTTGCTGAGACTTACTCTCAGGCGCGGATTGTTCAGATTTCTGGGTCTGATCCTTTGCTGAAGTCACTGACCACCACCATTCTTGAACTCAAGATAAGCCTCTTTATTGGCCCCCGTTGGCGGGAACATTCCGTCGAGGCTGGCGCCTGCCTTTACCTGCTCAGCAACCCACTCGTCCTCGTGCTCCTTGGCCAAGGCAGCGTCTGCTACCTCCTCGGCTAGGTCACGCGGAATGACGATGACACCGTCGTCATCACCAACGATGATGTCGCCCGGAACCACGGTGGCGTTTCCGCAAGAGACAGCGATGTCGCTATCCCACGGAACGTGCTTACGGCCGAGTACGCAAGGATGCGCACCCTGAGTGAAGACGGGGAGCCCGATTTCGCGAACCGCTTCATAGTCTCGAACGCCGCCGTCGGTCACCACACCGGCTGCGCCGCGGGTCTTAGCACGAAGCGCGAGGATGTCCCCCAAGGTGCCGGAACCCGGCTCCTGGCGAGCTTCGATGACGATGACTTCGCCTTCCTTGACGGTGTCGAAGACCTTCTTCTGCTCATTTAGGCCACCGCCGTGGGACTTAAAGAGGTCCTCGCGTCCAGCTACGAAGCGCAGGGTGCGAGCCACGCCAACCATCTTGGTGCCCTTAGTCTGTGGGTAAACGCCTTCGATGACGCACTGATTGATGCCACGGCCTCGCAGCTGTGCGGAAAGACCGGCGGTCGGCGCTTCTTCGAGTTTCTTCTTCAGCTCTGCGGAGAGCTCAGAGGAGGGAAGTGGTGGCAGGCCTGCAGACTCGCGGTCACCGTATGCGTCCTCGCGCTGCTTGTCATCGACCTTCGGCAGGTTGCCCAGGGCCGGGTCGAAGTTAGCCGGGATTTCCACGACGGTGCTCTTCAAGCGTCCAGAGGTGACACCGCCCGGCACGTCAACCTCGACCTCGACAACGTCGCCTGGCTCGATGACGGTGGAGCCGGCCGGCGTACCAGTCAAAATGATATCTCCAGGCTCCAGAGTCATGTGCTGGGAAAGATCTGCCACAAACTGGGCAAGTGGGAAGATGAGGTCCTCATCAGAGGAGGTTCCTTCCTGCACGACTTCACCATTGACCCAAGTGCGCAGACGCAGGCCCTTGGGGTCGATCATCTGGGCGTCGATAAGCTTCGGCCCAATCGGGGTGTAACCATCGCGGGACTTGGAGCGAGTGTTGGAGCCCTTGTCCTGCGCGCGGTAGTCGTAGATGCCCAGGTCATTGGAGGCAGTCACATATGCAACGTAATCCCAAGCCTCCGCGAGGGAGACGTTGCGGGCCGCCTTTCCGATGATGAGCGCAATCTCGCCCTCGAAAGCAAGCAGCTCAGTGCCCGCGGGGCGCTCGACGACGCCGCCGGATTCGGCAAGCGTGCTCGTCGCCTTGAGAAAGTAGCTCGGGGTCTTGGGCCAGCGGCCTCGTTGTGCGGCACGAGACTCAAAAGCCACATGCACAGCAATCATCTTGCCCGGTTTCTCAGGAAGAAATTGAGGTACAGCCATGAAAAATCCTTCTTTTCTCTCAAATGCTTGCCCAAATCGTATATTATCCCTACAATCACCGCAAGTGGTTTAATTCACAAAGCTTGGAACGTATATGGCAAGCCACATATTGAAAGGAAAAACATGTCGCACGCAACCGCCGCCCCGACAATCACGACGAGCGAACGTCGCCGTGTTGTCGCTGCGACCACCATCGGTACCGCCATCGAGTGGTACGACTACTTCCTCTACGCCGCAGTTGCCGGCCTCGTATTTAACAAGCTCATGTTCGGCCCGCTGGAGGGTGGTCTCGCCACCATCATCTCCTTCCTGACCGTTGGCTTGTCATTCCTGTTCCGCCCGGTCGGCGCATTTCTGGCTGGACACTTCGCTGACCGCCTCGGCCGCCGCGTTGTCCTCATGGCTACCCTCTTTGCAATGGGTGGCGCCACCACACTCATCGGCGTGCTGCCCACCTACGACTCAGCGGGTGTTTGGGCCCCAATCCTGCTTATCTTCCTGCGCATCATCCAGGGTATTTCCGCTGGTGGCGAGTGGGGTTCCGCCGTGCTGATGGCTGTAGAGCACGCCCCAGTTAACAAGCGCGGCCTCTACGGCGCCGGCCCACAGGTCGGCGTCCCCGCAGGTCTGCTGCTTTCCTCCGGCGTGCTGTCCATCATGAATAGCATTGCGCCTGGCGACGCCTTCATGCAGTGGGGTTGGCGCGTACCGTTCCTGCTCTCCTTCGTTCTGGTCATCGTTGGCTACCTCATTCGCATGGGCGTCGAGGAGTCCCCAGTCTTCGAGGAGATCGCGGAGCGCCAGGAAGAAGAGTCTGCACACCCATTCACAGTGCTGTTCAAGAAATTCTTCCCGCTGGTTCTTACCGCAGCGCTTATCTTCGCTGGCAACGGAACCGTGGGTTACATGACCACCGGTGGCTACATCCAGAAGTACGCCTCTGACCCTGAAGGCCCAGTGGCACTGGCACGCGGTGACGTCCTCAACGCCGTTACACTTTCCGCATTCACTTGGGCAATCTTCACCCTGTTTGCCGGCTATATCTCCGACTTGATTGGCCGGCGCAACACCTACCTCATCGGCTTCGTCCTGCAGGCCATTGGTGCCGCCGCCCTCTTCCCGCTGGTCAACACCGGCGATCTGAAGATGCTGTACGTCGCCCTCATTTCCCTATCCTTGGGCCTTGGTCTTACCTACGGTGCACAGTCCGCTATGTACGCCGAGCTCTTCCCAGCTTCCATCCGCGCAACCGGCGTTTCCATCACCTACGCTATTGGCTCGGTTCTGGGTGGCGCCTTCGCCCCGATGATTGCCGCCTCCCTGGTGGAAGCCACCGGCACGACCTTCGCAGTGTCCGGATACCTCGTTACCGCCTCCATCGTTGGCCTGGTATGCACGTTTATCCTGCGCGAACGCAAGGGTATTCCACTCGGCCCAGAACACGAGGCGCAGCAAGCCCGTGGCCACTTCATCTTCACCAAGTAGCCGCAACCGGTAGCCACCTCGCAGCCGCACACAGACTTAGCCGCCAGTTTCTCCTACCCGGCAAGGTGCGAGAAACTGGCGGCATTTTTGCACCTCTCAAAGCGCACGAGCACAAACCCAGAAAACTCTTAAAAGTGATTGTGCAATATCGCGCCATCATATATGATTCGGCACATAGGACTTGGATCACAGATATATGACTCATTGAAGTGGGTCACCATCAGTCCCACCAGAACCTCACACACCGCGGGGGTTCCTCCCACCCCCTCCTCATCTCGGTTAGTAAGGAGACCACAGTGCAGTTCCACCACAACGGTTATGTTTCCCAAGACCCACGCGTCCTTGAGCCAGCAGGATACGGCGTAGATCGCCCATCTGAGCTCCCAGACACCATGGACGTCCTCATCGTCGGCTCCGGCCCGGCAGGCATGATCGCAGCTGCACAGTTGGCGATGTTCCCCAACGTCAACACCCGCATTATCGAACGTGGTCCACACCGCCTCATCTTGGGCCAGGCAGACGGCATCCAGTCCCGCTCCGTGGAGACCTTCCAGGCATTCGGCTTTGCTAAGGAAATCACCGAAGAGGCTTACGAAATCACCGAGATGTCCTTCTGGAATCCGGATCCCGAAAACCACGAGCACATCAAGCGCGGTGCACGCCCAATCGATGATGAGTTTGGCATCTCCGAGTTTCCGCACCTCATCGTGAACCAGGCACGCGTCCTCGACTACTTCGCCCGCTTCGCACACCGTGCCCCGGCGCGCATCAAGCCGGACTACGGCTGGAAGTTCATCGAGCTTGAGGTCGGGGAGGGGGAGTACCCCGTCGCCGCCCACTTGGAGGATGAGAACGGCAACCCACGTACTGTCCACGCCAAATACGTCATCGGCTGTGACGGCGCAAAGTCCCGCGTCCGCAAGTCCATCAGCCGCTCCCTGAAGGGTGACCAGGCCAATCACGCATGGGGCGTTATGGACGTGGTCGTCGACACCGACTTCCCTGACTGGCGCACCAAGTGTGCAATCCACTCCAAGGCTGGCTCCATTCTTCACATCCCGCGTGAGGGCGGCTACCTCTGCCGCGTCTACGTCGACCTCGGCGTTGTTCCAGAGGGCGACAAGGGCAAGGTTCGCGAGACCCCAATCGAGAAGACCATTGAGAAGGCCAACGAAATCTACTCGCCGTACTTCATCGACGTGAAGATGGTGGCGTGGCACTCCGTTTACGAGGTGGGACACCGCTTGGTCGACGCTTTCGACGACAACAATGACACCCCACGCGTCTTCCTCACCGGCGACGCTTGCCACACCCACTCCGCCAAGGCTGGCCAGGGCATGAACGTCTCCATGCAGGACGGCTTTAACATTGGCTGGAAGCTCGGCCACGTCCTCGACGGCCGCGCGCCAGAGGAGCTGCTGTGCACCTACCACGGTGAGCGCCAGCCGGCCGCCCAGAACCTCATCAACTTCGACCGCGAGTGGTCCACGCTTATGGCCACCCCAACCGAAGAGCTCGATGATCCGGAGGCAGTAGAGAAGTACTACGTTGCTGCCGAAGAGTTCGCTGCCGGCATGATGACGCAGTACGAAGAGAACATCATCGTCGGTGACACCCAGCACCAGGATCTGGCTACTGGCTTCCCCGTGGGCAAGCGTTTCAAGTCCTTCGAGGTGCTCCGCCGCTGCGATGCCTTCAAGCTTCACCTCGGCCACCAGCACTTCGCCGACGGACGCTACCGCATCTACGCTTTTGCCGACGCCCCGAAGGCCGGCGCGGAATCCAAGCTCACCGCCTGGGCCGAGCAGATGCAAGAGATTATCGCTAAGTTCAACCCGGAAGGCGCCGATGAGAACACCTACTTTGATATCAAGGCCATCTACCAGCAGACCAACCACCACGACTACGAGATTCTCGACGCTCCGCGTCTGTTCCGCCCCTTGAACGGCAAATTCAACATCCCAAACTGGGAGAACGTCTTCAACGCGCTTTCCCCAGAGGAGGACATCTTCGAGGCCCGCGGTATCTCCCGCGAGGGTGCGGTCGTCATCGTCCGCCCGGACCAGTACGTGGGCGCAGTTCTGCCGCTTGACGACGCCGCGGCTGTCGAGGCGTACTTCGACAAGGCACTGTTGCCAACCAAGTAAGCAACGGCTCTAAATAACAGCCACAAACAAGGCCCCGCGTAGTGTTTCACGTGAAACACAGCGCGGGACTTAAGTTTGAAGACAATATGAGTGCGTAGCCAAGAGCTCTTCCAAGCGTTCCTCGAGCGGCTGGCGGTTTAGCTCCGCAACCCTATCGCGAAGATCGGAAGCATCGAGTTCCTCAAGAACGTGAGTTAGAACCTCTTGGGAAGATTCTTCTTGATGCTCCAGCGCGCGATAGAAAGCGGCACTCAATATGATTTGTTCCATCACCGCTATGGACTTGCCCGGAGAATATTCCGGAGCATCCGGCTCAAAGTCCCAGACCTGGACCCAGTGGAGGCCGAAGAACTTGAGAGAATTACCTTCCACGACTTCGCGGGCGTAGGTGCGGGGAAGGGCAGCGCTACGGCGGGCCGGATCGAGGATGCCGAAGACTGGCTCGCCATCGTTCTCGCCAACCACGAGCCAATCGCTGCCGTGGTATTCCACCAGCGATTGGCCGAGCACGAGTTCAACCTCATCGACGCTGAGCTTCGGAGCGACCTCACGGGCGAAAGCGTCGACATATGGCGCTTGCCATGTCTTGTGCTGCTTCAGCTTCTCATCGTCGCCGTGAACTTCCATGAAACGCCTGAAGGTCTCCGCCGCTTCCTCACGGCGCTTGGTTAGTTGTTCCGAGTACTGTTCCTGAAGTGGTGCGAGTTTGGCTTCAAGCGTGTCCATGGTCACAATCATACATAGGAGCACTCATTTTGCCTGTGCATAAAATGTGCGCGAAACCACACACATAGCACACACTCATGCTATGGTGTGTTTCATGCAACTTCTGACCAACACATCCCAGAACTGGTGGTGGCGCGCGTAACTGCGGGCCAGTTCACTCGAAACCAGAAGATTTAGGCTCGCGCTATGCGGGCCTTTCGTGGTTTTCTAGCCACCACGGCGCACGCGGCGCGAATCTAAAGCTTCAAAACTCAAGAAGCCATAGACAACATTTAGCCGCGAAAGGGCACCACTAATGCCACCAACCCCTACCGCCGGAACGGTCTTCCACACCGCCTCCCAAGCGATACCTTATGAGCAGGATGCGTCGCTGCTTTTCCACCGGCTCGCGCAGTCGAAGGATAGCCTCCTCCTTGAGGCCGCCGACATCGAGTCCAAGAAGAACCTCAACTGCATCGCCGTTCTCCAGGCCGCGCTGAAAGTCACCTGCCGGGGCCAGCGCGTCACAGCCACGCCACTAACTGAAGTCGGCGAGACAATGATGGCGCGACTCAAGGATCAGCTCGGCGAGCACTTTGATGGCGAAGATTTTGTATTTAGTCTTTCCTCCAAGAGCGACGAGCGCGAGCGCCTCCGCGATGTATCGACGGCCGCTGTTCTCCGAGCCCTTCAATTAGACGCTGGTTACTCCACTCCGGATGGAGCACTTCCATTCGTCGGCGGCGGCTTTGCTTATGACTATCTCGAGAGCTTCGAGAAACTGCCCTCCGTAGGGGAGGGGCCGAACGATTATCCGGATTATGAGTTCGTCGTCGCGCAGACGCTACTGACCATCGACCACGCCACGGAGACCGCCGCGTTGCATGCGGTCGATCTGAGCGAGGAAGCGGCGTCGTCAAGCTTGGCAGAGCTCGCATCCATCGAGGCACAAGAACTGGAGCCCACTCCAAGCCGCTATCGACTCATCGCGAAAGCTTCGATGCCCGACTCCGAGTTCCGCGCCATTGTGTCACAGTTACAAAATAACGTGACCGCGGGGGACATCTACCAGGTGGTGCCCGCGCGCGCATTTTCGCTCGATTGCCCGGACGCTTTCGCCGCCTACCGTCAGCTGCGCGAGACCAACCCCTCGCCGTACATGTTCTACGTGCGCGGTGCGGACTACGAACTCTTCGGTGCCTCCCCGGAGTCGAACCTGAAGTTTAATGCCTCCACCCGCGAGGTACAGCTTTATCCCATCGCCGGTACGCGCCCGCGCGGGCTCAACCCAGACGGCAGCATCAACCATGAGCTCGACATCCGCAACGAACTCGAGATGCGTACCAACAACAAGGAAGTCGCCGAGCACACCATGCTTGTGGACCTCGCCCGCAACGACCTTGCCCGCGTGGCCGTACCGCAGACCCGCAAGGTCGCGGAGCTACTCCAGGTGGACCGTTACTCGCGCGTCATGCACTTGGTTTCGCGTGTAACCGCCACTCTTCACGAAGACTACGACGCCCTCGACGCATACCGCGCCTGCATGAACATGGGAACACTCACCGGCGCACCGAAGCTACGGGCAATGGAACTCGTACGCGAGACCGAGGGAACCCGGCGCGGCTCCTACGGCGGGGCAGTGGGTTACCTCAAGGGCGACGGCTCTATGGATAACTGCATCGTCATCCGCTCCGCCTACGTGAAGAACGGCCAAGCCGTGGTCCAGGCAGGTGCCGGCGTAGTCCGTGATTCCGTCCCCCAAGCTGAAGCAGATGAAACCTTGCACAAGGCCTACGCAGTCCTGCACGCCATCGCTCTGGCGCACAACGCCCAATTGGAGGTTGTCCGATGACCCATTCCCCGCACGTGGTGCTCATTGATAACCACGACTCCTTTGTCTACAACCTCGTGGACGCACTCGCTGGCTACAAGACCACCATCTTCCGCAACACCGTCTCCGTCGAGGAGATTCTGGGCGCAATGCCGGACATCATCTGCCTGTCCCCAGGCCCCGGCCACCCGCGCGATGCCGGCTGCATGATGGAGCTCATCGACCACGTGCTCGGCGAGATCCCGCTTTTCGGCATCTGCCTCGGCTTCCAGGCGCTGCTGGATCACCACGGCGGAACCGTCGAGCCTTGCGGCCCGGTACACGGCAAGTCGGTGGCGATGACGCTAACCGAAGAAGGCGCCCAGCACCCGATCTTCACCGGCCTTAACGTGGACTCCGAGCCAGACAACCCAAACTATGTGGGCACGCAGGTTCCAGTGGCCCGCTACCACTCCTTGGGATGCACGCAGATTCCCGCCGGAATGCGGGCCTTGGCGACCACGGAGACGCAGATCGGTGACGTAGTGATGGCGGCCGAGACTAACGATGGAATGGCATTCGGCGTGCAGTTCCACCCGGAGTCCGTGTTGAGCCCGAAGGGTCCAATCATGTTGGAACGTTGCATCGAGAATTTATCGCTGAAATCAATTAAGGGAGAGACAAAGTAAATGGAAAATAAGAACGCACACAAGACCCTCCAGGGTTACCTGGATATCGCCGAACCCACGGTGGAGCAGGCCATCGAGGTCTTCACCCCGTTAACCATCGGCGAATATGACGACATCCACGTCGCAGCGCTTCTCACCCATATCCGCACCCGTGGCGAGACCTTCGCCGACGTCGCCGGCGCAGCCCATGCCTTTCTCACCGCTGGCCGTCCTTTCCCGGTGACGGGGGAGGGCCTCATGGACACCGCCGGAACGGGCGGCGACGGCGCGAATACCATCAACATCACCACGGCGGCGTCGCTAGTCGCTGCGTCCGACGGCGTGAAGATGATCAAGCACGGCAACCGTTCAGTCTCCTCCAAATCGGGTTCCGCGGATGTACTCGAAGCCTTGAACATTCCGCTCGACCTCAATCCAGAGCGCGCCGTGAAGCAATTCGAGGCCTCGAACTTCACCTTCCTATTCGCACCCGCCTACAACCCTGCGGTGGCCCACGTGCAACCAGTGCGCAAGGCGCTAGGCATTCCCACCATCTTCAACACCCTCGGCCCACTGCTTTCTCCGGGCCGCCCGGAATTCCAGATTATGGGCATCGCGAATCCGACGCAGGGCCAGCTCATAGCTGAGGTATTCAAGGAGCTCGGCCGCACCCGCGCGCTCGTGGTCCATGGCGCGGGCACCGACGAGATTGCTGTCCACGGAACCACTCACGTGTGGGAACTCAACGACGGCGAGATTAAGGAATATGACATCACCCCGGAGGAGCTCGGTATCGCACGTCACGAGCTCGCGGAGCTCGAGGGCGGCGATGGCGCCGAGAACGCCGCGCTCATCCGCAAGGTCTTCGCAGGGGAGGGCAAGCCTGCGCATTACGACGCCATCGTGGCCACCGCAGGCGCTATGTTCTACCTCTGCGGCAAGGTCGAGTCCATCGCCGCAGGCGTGGCGCACGCCAAGGAAGTCATCGACTCCGGCCAGGTGGCGCAATGGCTGCGTACCCACGAGGAGGCTAACTATGGCTAGTCTGCCAACGGTGCTGGAAGGGATCGTCGCCAAGCGCCGCACGCACATCCCCGACATTCGTGAGCGCATCGCACACGTCGACCTTCAGGCGCTGCCCAAATCGGAGCGTTCGCTTTACGACGCCCTCAAGGGCACCAACCGCTTCATCATGGAGTGTAAGTCCTCCTCGCCTTCGCTCGGTCTTATCCGCGAGCACTATGAACCGGGCAACATTGCGCGCATCTATTCGCGTTATGCCTCTGCCATCTCGGTGCTCTGCGAGCCGGACAGGTTCGGCGGCGACTATGACCACTTGCAGACCGTCGCAATGTCGACGCACCTGCCGGTTCTGTGCAAGGACTTCATCATCGATCCGATTCAGGTCTATGCGGCGCGCTACTACGGTGCCGATGCGATCCTTTTGATGATGTCGATCGTCGATGATGAGACCTACGCCGAACTCAAGGCCCTGGCCGATTCGCTTGGCCTGGATGTCCTCACCGAGGCGATCACCAAGGAAGAGGTCGACCGCGCGGTTGCCTTTGGCGTAGATATCATCGGTATTAACAACCGCAATCTACACGATCTCAGCATCGACCTGACGCGCTCAGAGCAGCTCGCCGAGTACATTCCGGAGGGCAAGATCGTAGTCTCCGAATCTGGCATCCGCGACAACCAGACGGTGCGTCGCATCGGCGGACACGCCGAGGCTTTCCTTGTGGGCTCCCAACTAACGAGTCAGCCCGACATCGATCTCGCCGCCCGCCGCTTGGTCTACGGCGACAATAAGGTCTGCGGACTAACGTCGTGGACCGCTGCTCAAGCAGCACGTGCCGCCGGCGCTGTGTACGGCGGGCTCATTTTCGAGGAAGCCTCTCCGCGTAATGTTTCACGTGAAACTGCGCAAAACATCATCGCCCATGAGCCGGACCTGCTCTACGTTGCCGTCTCCCGCCGCACCTCCAACTTTGAAGAACTCGCCCTCGACGGCATCCAAGCCATCCAGCTCCACGCGCCATACCAGGGGAGCGTTGAGGCCGAGCGTGCTCTCATCGAAGAGGCCAGAAAGCATTCCAACCACGTCTGGCGTGCCATCGATATGACGGCACCTCACGCCCCAGAGTTGGTTGCAGCGCTTGCCGACGTCGCGGATCTCTTGGTCCTCGACACCGGTTCCGGCGGCACGGGGGAGACCTTCGACTGGTCAACAGTCCCCGCTGGGATTCCCGCCCTGTTGGCGGGAGGTTTGAATCTCACCAACCTCGAGCAGGCCCTCGCCGTAGGTACGATCGGATTAGATCTGAATTCTGGTCTCGAGACACCACGCGGTAAGGATTCTGGCCTCATCGCCAGGGCGTTCAGCACCATCCGGAACTACAAAAAGCAGTACTAATACCCACCTCCCAACCTGAGAGAAAACACCATGACTGATACACAAGAAACCAGGGAAACCCTGCTCCCGGCCTACTTCGGTGAATTCGGCGGACAGTTCGTTCCGGAATCCCTGATTCCAGCGCTTGATCAGCTCGAAAAGGCATTCGTGGACGCACAAAACGATCCTGAATTCCGCAAGGAGCTCGCGGGCTACCTGAAGGATTACCTCGGACGCCCCACCCCACTGACCGAGGCAACCAAGCTGGGAGGTAAGGCACGCATCTTCCTCAAGCGCGAAGACCTCGTCCACGGCGGCGCACACAAGACCAACCAGGTTATCGGTCAGGCTCTGCTGGCCAAGCGCATGGGCAAGACGCGCATCATTGCTGAAACAGGAGCAGGCCAGCACGGCACCGCCACCGCCCTCGCGTGTGCGCTGCTTGACCTAGATTGTGTCATTTACATGGGCGCGAAGGACGTAGAGCGCCAGCAGCCCAATGTTTACCGAATGGAGCTGATGGGCGCCAAGGTTGTACCCGTTGACTCCGGCTCCGGCACCCTCAAGGACGCTGTGAACGAAGCACTGCGCGATTGGACCGCAACCTTCCATGAGTCTCACTACCTCCTCGGTACCGCAGCGGGCCCACACCCGTTCCCGACCATCGTGCGCGAGTTCCACAAGGTCATCTCCGAAGAGGCCAAGGCGCAGATGATCGAGCGGACTAGCAAGCTGCCGGACCTCGTCGTCGCCTGCGTGGGCGGCGGCTCTAACGCCATCGGCATGTTCGCTGATTTCATTGAAGACCAGGGCGTCGAGCTTGTCGGCGCGGAGCCCGGTGGCGAAGGCCTCGATTCCGGTAAGCATGGCGCCACCATCAACAACGGCACGGTCGGCATTCTCCACGGCGCGCGTTCCTACCTCATGCGCAATTCTGATGGCCAAATCGAGGAGTCCTACTCCATCTCCGCAGGCCTGGATTACCCGGGCGTCGGCCCGCAGCACGCCCACCTGTCGAAGACCGGCCGCGCCAATTACGTCGGCATCACCGACGCCGAGGCTCTCGAGGCCTTCCAGCTGCTGAGCAAGAAGGAGGGTATCATCCCCGCCCTCGAGTCTTCTCACGCCCTGGCCTATGCGCTCAAGCGCAAGGACGAGGACATCACCATCCTCGTCTCTCTTTCCGGCCGCGGTGACAAGGACATCGACCACGTCCGCCACACTCTCGAAGAACACCCTGAACTACGCCTCCAGGAGGAGAACTAATGAGCCGCTACGACAACCTTTTTGAATCCCTGTCCGGCGAGGGCGCATTCGTTCCCTTCATCATGCTCGGAGATCCCTCCCCGGAGGTTGCCCTGGAGATCGTCCGCGCGGCTGTGGCCGGCGGCGCCGACGCCCTCGAGTTGGGCGTTCCCTTCTCCGATCCGGTAGCTGACGGCCCCACGATCCAGGCCTCCCACATCCGCGCTCTGGAGAACGGTGCTACTGTCGACGCCGCGATTGAACAGATCAAGACGATCCGCGCCGAGTTCCCTGACCTGCCCATCGGCATGCTCATCTATGGCAACGTTCCTTTCACCCGCGGCATCGAGAACTTCTACCAGGAGTTCCACGATGCGGGCGCGGACAGCATTTTGCTTCCCGACGTTCCCGTGCGTGAGGGCGCCCCATTCATCGCCGCTGCAGCCAAGGCCAACATCGACCCAATCTTCATCGCCCCGGCACAGGCAAGCGAGAAGACCCTCGCGGGCGTTGCCAAGAATTCCAAGGGCTACATTTACGCCATCTCCCGTGACGGCGTCACCGGTACCGAAAAGGCCTCCGAAACCCGCGGCCTCGACGAGGTTGTGGCTAACGTGAAGCGCTTCGGCGGCGCGCCAATCCTTCTGGGATTCGGCATCTCCACGCCGCAGCACGCCGCTGACGCAATCGCCGCTGGCGCTTCCGGCGCCATCACCGGCTCCGCAATTACGAAGATCATCGAGAAGCATGTTTCACGTGAAACCGGCACCGACATCAATGTCGAAGCACTGAAGAAGGAAATCACCGACTTCGTTGCATCAATGAAGACGGCTACCAAGAAGTAGAAAATCCTCCCCAGGTAGGAAGAAGTGGTCATATCCCAGCGGCATGCTTGGGGCATGACCACTTTTCCATCGTTCTTCTACTACCGCAAAAGGGCATAAAAAATGACCCGGTAAAACCGGGTCATCGGGAGCAAAGAGTCTAGCTCAGTTCTTGGCGAGCAGGTTCAGCATCAGCCTCAGCCTCAAGCCCGTCAATCTTCTCGCGAGCAAAGCGGTCCACAATCATGGCGATAGCGCCATCACCGGTGACATTAGCAGCGGTTCCCACAGAGTCGATTGCAATGTAGGCGGCGATCATGAGAGCAACGAGAGATTCATCGAAGCCCATGTTCGCCTGCAGTAGGCCAACTGCCACCATTACAGCACCACCTGGAACACCCGGTGCAGCAATCATCATGATGCCCAGCAAGAAAATGAAGCTCATCGCCTTGCCGAAAGAAACATCCATATCGGTCATCGTGACGATGGCGAAGGCATAAAGCGTCAGCTTCATCATCGATCCCGACAGGTGGATGGTGGCACACAGAGGGATGACAAAGCCCGCAACTGGCTTAGAAATACCATTCTTTAATGAGGACTCAAGTGTCACCGGAATGGTTGCCGCGGAGGATGACGTACCCAGTGCAGTGAAGTACGCAGGAGCCATATTCTTCAAAGCGGTAAACGGATTCTTGCCTGAGATGATGCCAGCAAGGATGTACTGGAAGACTAGGTAAACGATGGTCATAACGACGGCAAGGATCAGCACCTTTGCAAATGCAACCAAGACGTCGCCCAGGTTTCCATTCATACCCAGCGACAGGAACATACCGAAGATGTAGATAGGCAACAACGGAATGACGAAGCCCCAAATCACCTTGACTACAACGTTCTCAAATTCCTTAGTTATTGCGTAGAGATTGTCAGACTTTACCGAAGTCATGGCTACGCCAATGCAGAAGGAAAGCAACAACGCCGACATGACCTCAAATGGCGCCGGCATCTCGACGGTGAAGTAGGGAGCGAGTGCGCCTTCCTCAATATCGGAGACATTAGTGTTGATGGACTGACCCGCCAAAAGGGTGGGGTAGAGGGCAATCGAGAGACCGTATGCAATCAGACCGGAAATGATAGTAGAGCCATAGGCAATTCCGGCTGTGATGCCAAGCCACTTACCGGCACCGCGGCCAAGGCCAGCGATAGCGGGAGCGACGAGAGCGAAGATCAAAACTGGGATGAAGAAACCCAGGAAGTTACTGAACAATCCGTTAAAGGTGGCAAAAAGACGGCCGGCCCACTCCGGGAAGAAAGAGCTGGCAATGATACCTAGGATGATCGCAACGATGATCTTGAAGAGCAAAGAGTTAGTAATACTCTTGAGGTTCATATCGTTTTCTTTTCATTGTCGTGCGCTGAGTGTGACCACAAATTTCTATTGGTCGACACGCTCAGAATATTACCAAAGTACGTGAATAAATTACATATAACTGATGGATTATTTTGGCAGGCTACCCTCGATTTTCTTCTGACAAATTCAGGGTTAAACTAAGGGGCATGCTCGCGATTGCAATCATCTTCTTCATCCTTGCCGCTATTCTCCTCGTTGTCGGTGGACTGGCCACCGCACGAAAACTTCCGGGCAATAGCGTTGTAGGACTTCGCCTGGTGGAAATCCGCAAATCCAAAGAGGCTTGGGATAATGCACACGCGATCGCCGGCCCGTTCTGGGCACTCGCAGGAGTCTCCCTTGTTTTCGGTGGCATCGTAGCAATCTCCGCCTCTGGTTGGATGTGGACAATCCCGGCGTTGACTTTCGTCATCGCGGTGCTCGCCCTGTCCATCGGTTCCAACATGGGCTCCCGCGCTGCATTCCTGTGGGACGAGGCCCACAAGGAAGAAGAGGGTTGCGGCGATAGCTGTAATTGCGGCGACGGTGGTTGTGGTTCGGAGGCACCCGAGGTTGATCTCGGCGCACTCCGCAAGGCCGCTGAAAAGTCAGACCACGCCTAAAAACAGTTTCAGCCCTCGATTTCGGGGGCTATCTTTATACCCAATTTTAAAGACACAGTGACTAAAACGACAGGGTCTGCTACAGGTTAAAAACTACGTCAAGGGTGACGATATTCAGCTGTTTTGCCAGGAGATTACAGTATTGGCGGCTCACTACTGCTTGCGTATCTAACTAGTAGTTCCGTTAATCAGATTCTGAAAATCTGAAGCTGGGTAAAGTCTGGGAAGATTGCACCAAGCCGCTTGGAAACGGCGCGGAAGCGTGCTGCACACAGAACTCGCGCGCACAATGGATGACATGAAAGAAATGAATACCAAAAGCCTCGCCGTCGCGGCAGTAGCGGTATCCGCGATCGCCGTAGGCGCCATCATCAACAACGTAGGCACCAGCGGCGCCGACAAACAAGATTCTACATTAGCCATTTACGATGATCTCGGAAACGAGGTTGGGTCTTACGATCTCGGGGGAGCAAACGCAGACTCTGTTCCCACTTGGGACCTAGAAGTCTAAAGAGTGAGATAGCTTAGAGAGTGAGATAGTCTAGAAACATGAATACGTGTTCTCGTCGTATGTTCCTCCTCGGCACCGCAACAACATTCGCCGGCGCCTACCTTGCTGCGTGTGGCAAGGAGCCAAGCGCAGAGATTGCCGCCACTGAGATCCCAGTGGGATCGGCGATCATGGTGGACAAAGTGATCTTTGCCCAGCCAACAGAAGGGGAGTTTAAGGCATACTCCCAAACCTGCCCTCACCAGGGAAGCTTGATTACCAAGATTGATGGCATGACCGCCACCTGCACTTCCCACTTCACGTCTTATAACCTTGCTGACGGTTCGGTCATCGACGGCCCGGGCACCAAGCCACTGACCGAGTACGGCGTCGAGTCGGACGGCACCACCGTCAAGAACGTCTCTGCTTAAGCCACAACAGCGCTTTAAATTAACACTATTGAATTACGGCGCTGACCATCTAGAGCTTTTGGCCCCGGAAGCATGAGAGTGTTTCACGTGAATCCATTGTTTCACGTGAAACATCATAATTACTTTGCACGGCTATAGGAGGGGAGGGGCTCCAATGGCTCACCCAGTTCCTCAGCCGCGTGGCGTGCCCAGTAGGCGTCCTTCAATGCGGCACGCCCAATCTCAATGACATCAGCACGATCATCTGAAAGAATCTGCTCCGCGTGCTGCGCCTCGGTAATGAGACCCACCGTTGCTACTGGAAGCCCTGCCTCTCGAACACGCGTGGCGTACTCCACCTGGTACTCGTGACCCACAGGGATTTCGGCGTGCTCGTTGCCGCCAGTAGAAACATCGACGAAGTCAACGTCATGTTCCCGCAAGAGCCTGGCAAATTCGATGGTTTGCTCCACGTCCCAGGCAAGACGGCCAGTAACCCAATCAGTTGCCGAAACGCGCATGATCAACGGCATCCCCTGAGGGATAACAGCACGAACCGCATCAACCACCTCAAGAGGGAAGCGGACGCGGTTTTCAAAGCTGCCACCGTAGGAGTCGATACGCTGATTGCTCAACGGACTCAAGAAGTTGTGTAGCAGGTAGCCATGGGCACCGTGCAGTTCAATGGTGTCGAAACCGGCCTCAACGGCACGCTTCGCCGCAGCGGCAAAATGCTCAACTGTTGCAGCAACGTCTTGCGTGCTCATCTCGCGCGGGGCAGTGTAACCCGGGTAGCTAATCGCGGAAGGGCCTATCGTTTCCCAGCCGCCCTCCTCTAACGGGACCGAGCCACGGGCATAGCCAGGCAGCATCGGATGAGTCGATGCCTTGCGGCCGGCGTGGCCAAGCTGGATGCCGATCGGCGCGTTAAGGCTGTGGGAAAACTCGACAATCTCTTTCCACTTGTCGCGCTGTTCATCATTCCAGATTCCGGCGCAATTAGGGGAGATCCTGCCTTCGGGGGATACAGCGGTAGCTTCGACAATGATGAGGCCAAAACCGCCGGCCGCACGGGAGCCGTAATGAACTAAGTGCCAATCCTGCGGAAGACCCTCTACCGCCTGGTACTGTCACATCGGCGGTAACCACGCACGGTTGGGGAACTCGAAGTCACGCAGGATAATCGGAGAAAATAGTTTAGTCATGGGCCTATGCTACCGATATGCTTTGAGGATGACTTCGCGCCTAAAGAGGATAGATCCGCTTATTCTCCTCATCATTTCCGCAGTGGTCGTGGCGATCATCTTTCCGGCACGCGGCCACTTTGCTGAGGTCTTTGACTCGCTGACCAACGTGGTCATCGCGTTGCTGTTCTACCTCTACGGCGCACGCCTGTCCACACAAGAAGCCCTCAACGGTCTGAAGAACTGGCGCCTACACCTGACTATCTTGGCGTTTACCTTCGTCCTGTACCCGATCCTCGGCTTGGCTCTGCGCCCGCTAACTCTGTTCATTTCCCACGACATGTACCTCGGCATCTTGTACCTCACCTTGGTGCCGTCCACCGTCCAGTCCTCCGTGGCATTTACGTCAGTGGCCAAGGGAAACATCGCCGGCGCAATCGTGTCAGCGTCGGCATCGAACCTAGTGGGCGTCATCATGACGCCGCTGTTGGTCATGGCTCTGATGGGCGCTGGAAATGGCATCTCTATCGACAGCTCAGTCTTCGTCGAAATCAGCCTCCTGTTGCTTGCACCATTCATCCTCGGCCAGCTAACCCGTAAGTGGGTCAAGGACTTCGCAGCAAGCAAAGGCACGAAGATTGTCGACCGCGGCTCCATCACAATGGTGGTCTACGCCGCGTTCTCCAAGGGAGTAGTCGATGGCATCTGGGGCTCAATCAGCATCTGGGAGATTGTGTTCTTAGTCGTCCTATCGATCTTGATGGTTGCCTTTATGCTCTGGCTTACCAGGATCCTGGGCTCCAAGCTTGGCTTCCCCCGCGCAGACGTCATTGCCATCGAGTTCTGTGGTTCTAAGAAGTCCCTCGCTACAGGACTACCGATGGCCTCGGTCATCTTCGCCTCCGGCAGCACCTCGCTGGGCCTGCTGATTCTGCCACTCATGATCTACCACCAGGTTCAGCTCATGATCTGCTCCTGGCTCGCGGCCCGGTATGCTGGGCAGTCATGAGCACTCTGATGTACGTCCGCACCACCATGGAAGTTCCCGGCGTAGGTTCCGCCATCCACATCGCGGAGATGGAAGAGGTCGATGCTAATACCTGCACCATGCTGCGCATGATTGCGCTGGCGCCAAACGACGCCGTCGCAGGCGCAGCCACTCCTTCCAAAGCCGTGGGAAACGCAGACATTCCCCAGCGCCAGGTGCCACATCCCAACACCTACAACGACTTCCCCGACATCACGGCAGAGCACATTTCCGCTGACGACTTCGCGGCGCTGTGGCGCGAAGCAGTGGCTCTTTACGGAGAGCTTTAGGATACGAAATTAACCAGCACCATGTAGGCCGCGGTGCCGCCAAATATGGACAGGGCGGAGTCCTTCCACCACCAGTGCAGCCCGGCAGTAATCGCCACACCAATCAGAGCAGCGAGGATTCCGCCGGGCGCTTCTTTTTGCCCAAAGACCGTATAGACCACGAGCACTGTCATAACGCCGACAGGCATCGTCATTCCAAGCAGGCCAATAAACTGACTGCCCTTGAGCTCCTTGATGAAGTAATAGGGAAGCTACCTAAGCAACACGGTAACGATGCAGATCGGGATGAGGACTGCAGCGACCATGGAGAGGGTTACACCGGCTGGCATTAGCGCTCACCCTTTCGCAGCACCATCGCAGAATCCAGACGCGGCGAGAAGTAGCGTAGGAGGAGCAAGCAGAAATAAGCCACCAACACCACCATGAGAACCTGGCCAGGAAAGAGCACCGTGGCGAGAATGCCGCAGACTGCAGCAGACAAAGGCAGCGAGTAGTCCTTATTGGTTTGAAAAGAATCCATGGTCAAAACTACGAAGAGCGCCACGAGAGCGAACTCGAGTCCTTTAACGTTTGGCGGGATAATCTGCCCAGCCAGCGCACCCACGATGCCGCTGAGCACCCACAATAACTGACAAAAGACCTGGATGGTGAGAATGTGGACACCGGACAATCGCTCGTCACGCGGCTTGGCGGAAACGATGGCATAAGACTCGTCCGTGAGGGCATACGTGGAATAGGCGCGGCCCAAGAAGCTCTTAATATTGTCCCGCGGGAACGTGAGGCCATAAAAGATGTGGCGGAAGTTCACCATGAAAGCGGTGACCAACGAGGTAATCGCACTCGTTCCACCAGTGACCATGCTGATTGCGAGAAACTCCATCGAACCGGCGTAAATCACCACCGAAAAAATGGGTGCCCACCACCATGCGAAGCCGGTTTGGACAATCAAAATTCCGAAGGCGAGGCCGAGTGGGACAAGACCCACGGCCACCGCCCATGTATCTTTCAGTCCCTTCAGTATCTCCTCGCGCATGAGGAAATACTAGAACACTAGTTATCGTCGATGTTCGCAGGGTAAGTGGAGTACAAAGGCAGCGGCATCGGCTGGCGCTTCATCACGTCGCCCCACAGATCCGCCGCGCCAGGTGTCAGGACATCTTGAGCAAGTGCGGGAGCCACGTACCAATCGCCCCGCTCAATCTCTTCCGAGAGTTGGCCAGGGCCCCACTCGGCGTAGCCGGCGAAAAGCCGCGCGCCGGTCACGAGTTCAGCGATGTCCTCGGGTTCTGAGCGCAAATCGACATGAACGAGACGCGGGGCCAACTTGTTGAGCTGCGGGTGCTCCTCGATGCGAACGCCCTGTTTGGCCATTCCGAGGGCCACGACGGACTGTTGATTCAGCGGTCCACCGATGTACAGGGCCTGGGGCTTAGCCACGACCGGCAGCCACTCGGGCAGCACGTTAAAGACGGCCACCTCCGAGCGCTTGGTCAGGTCCACGCCAAAGGTCATCATGTCATTGTGCTCAATGACAAGGATGACGGAGCGAGCAAACTCAGGGGAAAGCGTTCCCGGCGCGGCGACGAGCAGCTGACCCGGTCCTGGTTCGTTGCGCTCTAGGGCGTTGAAAAGTCTGTCGGCATACATGTTCTACCTAGACTCCCACCACTCGCGCAGCTTCGCAATAGCAACGTCACGCTCGAGGGGTCCTTCCTCCAAGCGCAGCTCCTTGAGGTAGGACCACGCTTGACCCACCTCGGGCCCTGGGTTGAGCCCGAGGATCTCCATGATCTCGTTACCGTCGAGGTCAGGACGTACGCGGGCGAGGTCCTCCTTGGCGGCGATCTCAGCGATGCGCTCCTCAAGATAGTCGTAGGTGCGCTGCAGGCGCCGTGCCTTCTTGGCGTTACGGGTGGTGCAATCCGCGCGCACGATCTTGTGGAGGCGGGGGAGCAGGTCACCAGCATCGGTGACGTAGCGGCGCACAGCGGAGTCGGTCCACTGACCTTCGCCGAAGCCATGGAAGCGCATATGCAGGTACACCAGCTGCCCGATGGCCTCGATGGTGGCCTTGGGGTACTTCAGCTTCCGCAGGCGCTTGCGCACCAACTTCGCACCAACGACTTCGTGGTGGTGGAAGGTCACCTTGCCGTCGGTGGTGTCACGCGTGTCAGGCTTACCGACGTCGTGAAGCAGCGCCGCCCAGCGCAGGATCAGGTCGGGCTCCTCCTCCTGATCGATGGCCTGGCGCAAGACCGTGAGCGAGTGCGCGTAGACATCTTTGTGCTGCGCGTGCTCGTCGGGAGCCATGCGCAGGGCAGGAATCTCGGGGAAAATATGATCCAGAATTCCCGTATCAACCAGCAGTTCAATGCCGGTTTCCGGGTTCTTGCCCAACATGAGTTTGTCGAGCTCCACCTGCACGCGCTCGACGGTGATCCTGCGGATTTCACCCGACATCTCAGTCATCGCGGTCTTGACGCGCTCGGCCACGTCAAACTCCAGCTGAGAGGCAAAGCGCGCTGCACGCAGCATGCGTAGCGGATCGTCGTGGAAGGAGATCTCCGGCTTATCCGGGGTATCGAGGATCTTGTTCTTGAGATCCGTCAACCCTCCCATGGGGTCATGGAATTCGTAACCATCCTCTTTGAGCTCGATGGCCATGGCATTGACCTTAAAGTCACGACGCACGAGGTCGCCCTCCAGGGAATCACCGAAGACAACCTCCGGATTGCGGGAATCCCCGTCGTAGGAGTCGGAGCGGAACGTGGTGATCTCGATCTGCTGTCCCTTATATACAGCCGAGACGGTACCGAAGTCGATGCCTGTGTCCCAGACAGTCTCGGCCCATCCATCGAGGATTTCCTGGACCACCTCGGGGCGAGCGTCGGTGGTGAAATCTAGATCGTGGCCCAAGCGCGACAACAACGCATCACGCACGGAACCGCCGACGAGGTAAAGCCGGTTTCCGCGAGCTCGTAATTGCTCTGCGAGGCCACTGAGCGAGGCAAGAGTCGTTTCAACGCCGTTTAGCTGAGTGTCCTGAAAATTCACGGGTGTGAGTCTACTACGATTAGCAAGGATGACTAAGCACGAACAAGGCTCCCGCAGGCGGCGTCGCGGCCGCCGCCCGGAAAGGCGCCCGCAGCGCAACTCCACCACGCGCATGACAACGCGTGATGAGACCTCCGCGGGTGGACTTGTCGTGTCTGGGCTCGCTGAGGCAGTCGACGGAGACAACGTCGATCTTTCGCGCATTTACGTAGCCCTGATCGGCCGCCTCGACCGGCGCGGCCGCCTGCTGTGGTCCATGCCGAAGGGGCACGTGGAAAACGGTGAGGACAAACACGTCACCGCTGAGCGTGAGGTCTGGGAGGAAACCGGCATTCACGGCAAGGTCTTTGCGGACCTGGGCATGATCGATTACTGGTTCGTCTCTGATGGGGTGCGCATCCACAAGACGGTGCACCATCACCTGCTGCGCTTTGTCGACGGCATCCTTAACGACGAGGATCCAGAAGTCACCGAGGTTTCGTGGGTTCCTGTCTCGGAGCTCATCGAGCACCTCGCTTACGCCGACGAACGCAAGCTGGCGCGCATCGCTCATGACCTCTTGCCGGACTTGGCACGAAAGGAAGCCGCCGCAGGAAAGGCGACTCCGCGGTGAAGCGGCTTTCAGCGCTGATACTCGCAGGCCTATTAGCAGCCCCGGTTCCTGCGCAAGCGCAAACCAGACTTCCGGGCACCCTCGACTTCGATCTGCTTTCTGAAGCCACCGAAGACGGGGTCATGGAAGCGACCTTCCGCATTCACAATCCCACCGAGAACAAGGTGGAGGATCTCCAGATCAACAGCCGCCGCAACGATGCGGTGTCAACCACCGAGCAGGCCCAGGAAGAGCTGGCGGCGGGCGCCTACCCGTATTATGGGGCGTCGCAAAGCATAGGCTCAATCGATCCTGGTGAGACCAAGGAAGTAACTTTCAAGGTCCCGCTCTCGCTGGGGCAGGAACCCACGCTGGCCATGACGGAGCCGGGAAACTACCCGCTCCAGTTCACCCTAACGGGAATACAGGAGGGCCAAGCCAACAGCTTCGCCGACGAGCGGATGATCTTTGAATTCAACGCCGAGAAAGCACCAAGCGCTGAAACAGAAGATGCCGCGGATCTGCCCGAAGAACCGAACGCACTGACAGTGATTTACCCGATCACCTCGGAGATCAACATCGTGCCTGGAGAAACCGGGGGAGAGTCGCTCATCTTGAGCGATGATCACCTGGCGGAGGAGCTGCGCGAAGGCGGCCGCCTTGATAAGCTGCTGGATTCCTACCTCGATCACGATCTCAAAGGCGCAGGCTGCGTCGCACTGGATCCCGCGTTAGTGGATACCGTAAACCGCATGGCCGAAGGCTACACGGTCAATGACACGCGTCCCTCCATCGCCGAGCGCCCCAAGCGCTTACGTGACTCCTGGTTCAATGACGACGCTTCGCAGCGCGGCAAGCCGGGTACTGGAGCAGCCGATGCCAAGGCTTGGATCGAGCGCCTTCAAAACCTGCAGTGCCACATGCCGCTGCCGTGGGCAAACACGGACATTAATGCCGTAGCTCATGTTAATAATGACTTCCTCACCTACGAGGCGCTCAATCGCACTTACGAAGACATCGTGGGCAAACCCACGTCCACATTGCTGCTTCCCAGTTCAGGGTACGTAAACCACAAATTTAAGCGGCCGGCGCTCGTAGCAAATAACACCGGTTGGGTGGGTCAGGCCGCCACTTTCGACGCCTCTCTTGGCTCCCTGCTAAACCCCGGCGCAGGTTACACGAACCCCTTCCTGCGCTATGATTTCGCGCAAGACTCGCCGGCCTCGCAGGCCTTGACCAGCGCGGCGTCGGTTAGCGTGGCGGCATCCGAGGGTGACGTGGTGGCAAAGCTGCCGAACTATCTGAGCCCGGAAACAGGGGAGCAGGTCCTCGACACAGCAACGAAGCTGTTGGACGCCGGAAAGGTGCGCCCCCGTGCGGTGACGGATCTGCCACTTGAAGAGACCGACCGCCCATTGGGCACGCCCTATGAGGACGAGTCTGCTTTCAGTGACGCCGACATCGTGCGCGTGGAACAGCAGGCGCGCTACACGGACGAGTTGACCAACATCATGGTCAACGATCCGGCTATTGCGATGACGCGCTACGACTTCACGCTCCCACTACGCCGCGACCTCCTTGTGGCGCTGTCGGGTGACTTCAACGACCGCCTGAGCAAGCAATCTAAGGTGTTGCGCACGTTGCGCTCCTCAGTGTCGCTGATCCCACCTGGCAACGTTTACACGCGCGTCTCGGAGTCATCGCCGCTGCTCATCGTGGCAGAAAACGGGCTTCCGCTGCCTGTCGACGCCTCGCTGATCTACGAATCTGAAACAGCAACGCTTAACACTCCGTCGCGCGTGCGCATACCGGCAAAGGGTTCCATTACGGTATCCATGACCGCAAACATGCCTAACGTCGACCGAACTAACATCAGCTTGTGGTTGGCCACGCCGTCCAAACAGGCCATCTCCGAGCCGGTAAATATCGCAGTTCAGACCCGTGCCGGTATCGTAAGCGTGTACGGAGTCGGCGCCATCGCCGCTCTAACTCTCATTTTGGCCCTGCTATTCCGGCTGGGGCGGAGAAAAAAGAAAAGTTCCTAAAGAGATAGTTAGTTCCTTTTATGACTAATGAAAATGGCTCTCGTCGTCGCATTGTGACGCCCACGCCGCCGGCACCTGTGCCGGAAAAGAGGGTTGCACCGATGCCAGTGGCGGAAGACAAATCCGCGTTGAAAGGCGAACATGTAGAGACTGCTACTTCCGACGGCGCGGTTGTTCGCGCCACCGGATCCATGGCGATTGCCACGCTGATCTCCCGCATCACAGGCTTCCTGCGCAACGTTCTCATCGGTTCGTCGCTCGGTCCCGCGATTTCTTCCGCATTCACCACAGCGAACCAACTTCCCAACCTCATCACTGAGATTGTCCTCGGAGCTGTCCTAACTTCCTTGGTCGTCCCAGTCCTGGTGCGTGCCGAGAAGGAAGACGCGGATAGGGGAGAGAACTTTGTACGTCGCCTCTTTACCTTGGCGTTCACTTTGCTGGGTATTGTCACGGTGGCCTCATGCATTTTTGCGCCCCAACTGACAACCATTATGTTGACAGATGACGGCGAGGTTAATGCCACCCAGGCAACGTCCTTCGCATATCTACTTCTCCCGCAGATCTTCTTCTACGGCCTCTTTGCGCTTTTCCAAGCGGTACTCAATACCAAGAATGTTTTTGGACCTGGTGCTTGGGCACCGGTGGTCAACAACATCATCTCCATCGCGGTGCTGGTGGCATATCAAGTGGTACCAGGGTCCTTGCACCCAGAGGCACCATCTCCGGTTTCTGACCCTCACGTTCTCTTGCTGGCACTGGGTACCACTTTAGGTGTCATTGTCCAATGCCTGATCTTGTTCCCATACTTAAAGAAGGCAGGAATCAACCTCAAACCGCTGTGGGGTTTGGACGATCGCCTCAAGCAGTTCGGCGGCATGGCCATGGCGATCGTGGCTTACGTTGCCGTATCCCAGCTGGGCTACATCATCACCTCGCGTATTGCATCGCAGGCAGATGAAGGTGCTCCCTTTACTTACCAGCAGGCATGGCTGTTGCTGCAGGTTCCATATGGCGTTATTGGCGTCACGTTGCTCACCGCAATCATGCCACGCCTGTCCCGCAATGCAGCGGACGGTGACGTCAAGGCAGTCGTACGCGATCTCACCCTAGGCACCAAGCTGACCTTCATCGCGCTGATTCCAATCGTCATCTTTATGACCGGATTCGGCATTCCGATTGCCCGCGGCCTCTTCCAGTACGGTGCCTTTGACGCAGATGCCGCTGAGCTGCTGGGCCTAACCCTCAGCTTCTCGGCATTTACACTTATTCCTTATGCGTTGGTGCTACTGCACCTACGCGTGTTCTATGCCCGTGAAGAAGCCTGGACACCGACCTTCATCATTGCCGGAATTACCTTCACCAAGGTTGTTCTATCCATGCTCGCACCACACGTGGCGGATTCCCCAGAGCGCGTTGTTATTCTTCTGGGTACGGCAAACGGCTTTGGTTTCATTGCCGGTGCGGTCATCGGCGGCTTCCTCCTCAAACGCAAGCTGGGCAGCCTCGGTGGAAAGGAAGTCCTGGGCACCACCTTGTGGGCCACGTTGTCTTCCGTAGCTGGCCTCGTTGT
This sequence comes from Corynebacterium sp. HMSC06C06, assembly GCF_001807295.1. Taxonomy (NCBI): domain Bacteria; kingdom Bacillati; phylum Actinomycetota; class Actinomycetes; order Mycobacteriales; family Corynebacteriaceae; genus Corynebacterium; species Corynebacterium sp. HMSC06C06. Next base: position 71,949 of record NZ_KV788458.1, on the reverse strand, counting down.
GGCCTTTGTCCTCAACATGGTCATCAATCTCGTTCTACCGGACTCCCTACCGCCTTTCGTCGAGCTCATCCGCTTGATGGTGGTAGGACTTGCCTTCGTTATTGCAACTGGCCTGGTGCTCTCACGCTCCGGCTTGCCAGAGGTTATCAACCTGGGCCGCCAGCTGCAGCGCATTCCGGGAATGAACCGTCTTATCAAGATCGACGACGCCGAAGCCATCGAGGTCGAGGAGCCGGAGATCCAGGAAATCCAACCGATCTTCAACCAGGATGCGTTCAACTCCTCGCCAGTCCCACCGCCTATGTCGGCCGGCATTGTCCGCGGCCCGCGCCTGGTACCAGGTGCTCCAGTATCCGACGGACGCTTCCGCCTCCTTGCCGACTACGGTTCGGTCCCCGGCGCTCGCTTCTGGAAGGCCCGCGAACAAGCCACCAGCCGCGTCGTTTCCCTGACCTTCGTAGACACAACGGGCGAGGCTCCGATGGCTCCGGCAACCCCAGCAGTGGCAGCACGTCGTTCTGCCGACGTTTCTCGCAACACCCGCAAACTCGCCGAGCTTGGATTGGAAGCGGTGGCATCCAACATCCAGATTCTGTCCTACCGCCAGGGTTGCCTTGTGGTGGCCGACTGGATTGAGGGCACGCCGCTTAAGACGGTTGCGGAAGAAGGCGACCTCGATCCGCGTGCAGTAGCACGTGCGCTCGCTCCGCTGGTCGACGCCGCAACTACAGCGCACGAGCACGATCTTGTACTGGGTATCGATAACCGCAACCGCATCCGTATCGCTACGGACGGCGTCGCCAAGCTGGCGTTCCCTGCCGTACTCGAGCGCAATAGTGTGGAAACGGACGTCGATGGAATCAACTCCACCATTACGTTGCTGACCGAATCCACGGCATCTACGCCACAGGAACTACGCGACGTTGCACATTCTGAGCAGTCGCTCGAGGAGCGCGCAAAGGTCTTGCATGCATATGCAAACGAGACTGAGCAGACTCTGGAAGTGCATGAAGAAAAGGTCGAAGCTCCTGAAGCCACTCCAGGCTTCGGTGGCCGCGGCTACTCGGGATCGGGCGCGATCATCTTGGGCGTCTTTGCCACCATCTTTGTTGTGGGTATGGCTGCACTGACCGCGTGGATCATGTCTTTGGTGGGGGAGGAGTCACCCGTAACCAAGCCAACGCAGACCGTGACCAGCTTCCCGAACACCCCGCCGGTGCTACTCAAGGAAAAGTCAGCGTTCACTGTTCCGGATAACAAGGAACAGAAGGCACTCGTCGACGGCAAGGGTTCCGCGCGAGTAGACATCGCCGAGGGCGCACTCGTTACCTTGGAGAAGCCGACTCAGCTGCACGTGCTGCAGGTCAGCCAGTACGGTTCCACGGGCACTAAGTTCACCGTCTATGGCGTGAACACTGACAAGTTTGATCCGGAGAACCCCGAGGGCACCGAGCTGGCCAAGGGCAAACTCAGCGCCAGCAAGCAGGACATCGAGCTGAAGAAGGTGCAAGAGGGCTTCGACGGAGTCCTCATCATGTTCGACGGCAAAGTCGCAGTCTCCGAACTACAAACCGTGGGCTTGTCCTAATTTTATTCATCCCCTTATAGCGCCATCATGCCAGCTCAGGCATGGTGGCGTTCCCTTTTGGGAATAGCAAAATTACTTCAAGCGTTGACTAATTTAGTGACGCGAGTAAGCTATATGTTGTTACATCAACAAACGACAGTTTCGACCGCGCTGCTTCAAGAACTCGTTTCCGGAACTCGCCGTCACAGACAAAGCAGAATTTTTTAGGAGAACATCATGATTGCCGGTACCTACGTACTCGACCCAGCACACACCACCATCGGCTTCGTTGCTCGCCACGCAATGGTTACCAAGACCCGCGGCAAGTTCGAGGACTTCGAGGGCACCATCACCGTTGCAGAGAACATCGCTGATTCCAAGGCTGACGTCACCATCGAGTCCGCTTCCATCAACACCGGCAACGATGACCGCGACGGCCACGTTAAGGGCGACGACTTCTTCGCAGTAGAGAAGTACCCGGAGCTGACCTTCACCGCTACCTCCTTCGACGTTGACGAGGCTGGCAACGGCACCGTTACCGGCGATCTCACCATCAAGGGCGTTACCAAGCCGGTCACCCTGGACGTTGAGACCGAGGGCCTCGCTGAGGATCCTTTCGGCAACACCCGCTTCGGCTTCGAGGCAACCACCAAGATCAACCGTCTTGATTACGGCATCGACTTCAACGCACCGCTGAAGACCGGCGGCGTCCTGGTCTCCGAGGAGATCAAGATCGAGCTCGAGGTCTCTGCAATCAAGCAGTAATTCACACAGCACACTGCTGCTAACGCGCAACGCCCCAGGAAAACCTGGGGCGTTTTTCGTATGCAGCCAGGTGCTAGCCACTGCCACAGCCAGGTTCTAAAATGACCGTCATGTCTAACTCGAACTCTTCTCACCAGGCTGGCAGCCTCACGCATGCTGAAGCCATCGCCCGCACCCAGGCGATCGATCTCAGCTCCTACCATCTCCACCTCGATGTTTCGGGAGCACAAGACAACCTGACCTTCCCTGTAACCTCCCGAATCACCTTTAGCACCCAGGAGCCCGAGCTCTTCGTGGACTACCTCGGCGAGCAGGTTACGAGGGTCGCTGTGCAGGGCGAGGACGTAGAGGTCGACTTCCACGACAATCGCATATACCTCCACGAGCTGCCGGTGGGAGAAGAGATCACCGTGGAGATCCAAGGTGTCTCTGCGTTCTCCCGCACCGGCCAAGGCATGCACCGCATGGTGGACAACGCGGACGGCAACACCTACCTGTACTCCCACTTGGAGCCATCCGATGCCCGACGCATCTTCCCGTGCTTTGACCAGCCGGATCTCAAGGCGGTCTTCTACACCACCATCACCGCGCCAGAGGGTTGGCAAGTGCTCTCCAATCAGCCGGAGGTGCGTCGCCAAGCAGCGGAAAACGCAACTGCCGCGAACGCTGTAACCGTGGAGTTCAACGAGACCCCACTGCTATCCACCTACCTAACCTCCTTTGCCGCCGGTCCCTACATTGTTAAGACGCGCACCTGGCGCGACATCGAGCTCCGCGCCTTCGCGCGCGCCTCGATGGAGGGCTACCTCGATGACGAGATCCTGGAAATCACCGCTCAGGGTATGGATTTCTTCGACGAGGCCTACAAGTTCCCGTACCCGTGGGGCAAGTATGACTCCATCTTCGTTCCCGAGTACAACCTCGGCGCCATGGAGAACCCAGGCCTCGTGACCTTCACCGAGTCCTATCTTTTCCGCTCCCGCGCTACCCGTGCGCAGCGCGCGGGCCGCACGAACACCATCCTTCACGAGATGTCCCACATGTGGTTCGGCGATCTCGTCACCCCGCAGTGGTGGGATGACCTATGGCTCAAGGAATCCTTCGCCGAGTTCATGGGCGCAGATTCTTCCGTCGAGGCCACCGCGTACATCGAGGCATGGACCAACTTTGCAGGTCAGCGCAAGAACTGGGCGTACCTGCAGGATCAGCTGCCCACCACGCACCCCATCAAGGCAGACATCCCTGACGTTGACGCCGCCCGCCAAAACTTCGACGGCATCACCTACGCCAAGGGCGCTTCGGTGCTCAAGCAGCTGGTGCATTACGTGGGCCGCGCGAACTTCTACGCCGGCGCCCGCGACTACTTCCGTAACCATGCTTTTGCGGCCGCGACCTTCGACGATCTGCTCAGCGCCCTCAAGCAACACACCGACCGCGACCTGGATGCCTGGTCCACCGCATGGCTCAAGACTTGGGGCCCGGACACCCTGGCGCCGGAGCTGCACGTTGAGGGTGACAAGATCACCGAGCTGGCGATCCTCGCCGAGGCAGAAGACCGCACGCGTCCGCACCGCTTGAACGCTGCGCTTTTCGACGCCTCCCTGCACAAGTACGCAGTCCTCGACATCGATGTCGCTGGCCCGCGCACGATTGTCGACGAGGCTTCCGGCCTGCAGGCACCGGCGCTGTTGCTGCTTAACGACGGCGACCACACCTACGCCAAGGTGCGCTTCGACGAGACCTCCTTGCAGACCATCCAGGACAAGCTCTCTGATATTGATGACGAGCTCTCCCGCGCGGTCATCTGGACTTCCCTGTGGAACCTCACCCGCGATGGCGAGTGGCCGGCCCAAAACTACGTCGACACCGTGCTTAAGCACGCCGTAGGGGAGGCTCCCTCCCTGCTCACCACTGCTTTGTCCAACGCCCAATTCGCGGTCAACCACTACCTTCCGGAGTCCCCGGATTATGCCACCCAGATCTGGGAGCTGCTGCAGCAAGCGGAGAAGGGCACGGATACGCACTTGCTGCTGACCCGCGCCGCTATCAATGCGCTGGGTAGTACCCCGGAGCCGGGCAACGACCGTTTGCGCGCAGTGCTTGACGACGCCACCGATCCCGACATCCGCTGGGCGGTGCTGCGTGCGCTCGCGGCACGCGAAGCGGTCTCCCAGGAAGAACTCGACGCCGAGAAGGAGCGCGACAACACTTTGACCGGTGCAGCTGCTTACCTGGGCGTTTCCCGCTCCTTCCCGGGCTGCAAGCGCGAGGTCTTCGACATGGTCCGCGAGCCGGGTGCCTACTCCAACGCAGAGGTGGATTCCTTGCTCGCCGCATTCAATGCGCCGCGTTCGAAGCACCTCACCGAGCCATTTGCGGAGGAGTTCTTCCAGGTACTCGACAAGATCTGGCAGGAGCATCCGATCGAGATCGCCAATCGCCTGGTCCGCGGCCTTTACCCGGAGCTCGAGATGGCCGATGCCGCCACCGACGAATTCCTGCGCGAGGAGCGTCCGCGTGCGCTGCGCCGCGTGCTGCTGGAGTGCCAGGATCACCTGCGCCGCACCTTGCGCGTGAAAAATGGTCAATAGAGTAGACACTCTTCGCTAGCGTCCGGTAGAACCCCTCGGATAAAACAGGTTTAAGTACTTGTTGATCCGGGGGGAATCTACATGGCTGATCGCAGTGATCACGAACTTGTTGACGCATTCATAGCAGGGGATAACAAAGCCTTTTCGCTCATCGTGGAAAGACACCGTGCCAGGCTGACCATGGTGGCACGACGCTATACGCACAACGACACCGATGCGCAGGATGTACTCCAAGAAGCACTCTTGCGCGCAAGCTGCAACCTGCACAAATACCGCAGGGAATCCGCGTTATCTACATGGCTGCACCGTTTGGTGATGAATTCGGGATATGACTTCCTCAACCACCGAGCCAACCGCGAAAATGCTTCGCTGGACGTGGACTTTGTCGAAGATGACAGAAATCATCTCTTGGCTCACAACCCCAACGAGAACCTCGAGGACACACTGGCCGTCCGGGAGGCCATGGAGCTTCTCCACAAAGACCACCGCGAGGCCCTGTATTGGACCGACGTCGAGGGCTACGCCATCGCCGAAGTAGCTGCTTTCCAGGGAGTCGCTCCCGGCACCATTAAGTCCCGCCGCGCACGGGCGCGGCGAGCGCTTCGAGAAGCAATGCTGCAGGGAGCAAATACTTAAAAAGGAATAACGCTCCCTGACCTCTCGTTGAATGAGAGGTCACGTTTAAGCATCAACCCCGTTTCTGATACCCGTAATTTAACGTAGCGCGGGTAGGATCTGTGGGGTTGATCCAGCAGTACATTGCAAGGGAGTTATTTAAATGACCGTCCACGATGTCGCCATCGTAGGCTCCGGCCCTGCCGGTTACACCGCTGCGCTTTATGCCGCGCGCGCTGAGCTCAAGCCGATCGTATTCGAGGGTTTCGAGTACGGCGGCGAGCTCATGAACACCACCGAGGTGGAGAACTACCCAGGCTTTCAGAAGGGCATCATGGGCCCAGAGCTCATGGAGGAAATGCGCTCCCAGGCAATCCGCTTCGGCGCTGACCTGCGAATGGAGGTTGTTGACTCGGTCGAGCTCGAAGGCGAGATCAAGAAGCTGCACGTAGGCGACGAGGTCTTTGAGGCCCGCGCCGTCATCCTCGCCACCGGCGCCGCTCCACGCTACCTGGACATTCCAGGCGAGGCAGAGCTTTCCGGCCGTGGCGTTTCCGCCTGCGCTACCTGCGACGGCTTCTTCTTCAAGGGCCACAACATCGCCGTTGTGGGCGGCGGCGACTCCGCAATGGAGGAAGCAACCTTCCTCACCAAGTTCGCCGAGACCGTCACCATCATCCATCGCTCTGAGAACTTCCGCGCTTCCAAGATCATGCTGGAGCGTGCAAAGGCCAATCCACAGATCAAGTGGGCTACGAATAAGACAGTGGAGCGTGTGATCGAGGGCGAAGGCAAGGTCGCCGGGCTCGAGATCAAGGACGCAATCACGGGTGAGGTTTCGACGCTGGACGTAACCGCCATGTTCGTTGCCATTGGCCACGATCCGCGCTCCGCCTTCCTTGAAGGCCAAGTCGCGCTCAACGAAGGCGGCTACGTCGTTGTTGATCAGCCTTCCACCAAGACCAACCTTCCGGGTGTCTTTGCCTGCGGCGACTTGGTCGATGACCACTACCAGCAGGCTATTACCGCAGCAGGCTCCGGCTGCCGCGCAGCCATCGATGCTGAACATTTCCTCGCAGAAAGCCGTTAAACATTCATGAGCAACGTAAAAAACGTAACTACCGACTCCTTCCGTACCGAAGTAATCGAGTCCTCCGCCTCCAAGCCTGTCGTCGTTGACTTTTGGGCTGAATGGTGTGGCCCTTGCAAGAAGCTTTCACCAATCCTCGATGATGTCGCGGGCGAGCTTGGTGACGACGTCAAGGTCGTCAAGGTCAACGTCGATGAAGAGCGCACTCTTGGCGCCATGTTCCAGATCATGTCGATCCCTTCCGTGCTGATTTTCCGCAACGGTGAGAAGGTCGACGAATTTGTTGGACTTCGTTCGAAGTCTGACATCGTGGCGCAGATTCAAAAGCAGCTCTAGCTGGTAGCCTTATTCACATGCGTCTCAGGACGCACAGTATTAACACGAGAAAGGGGTAGGTGTGAATCGCGTCCTTCACATTGGCGACCAAAGTGTCCGAGTCGCTGAGGCACGTGCAACCCTCGCCCGCCTCGGCCTCATGAAGGATTACCAGGGAACTCTGTCCGACTGGAAACAGCAAAAGTACTCCGAGTCAGACAAAATCTTTGACGCCGAACTATCCGAGGTCATCAAGGCCTTCCAGCAGTCCCGCGGCATAGTGCCCAGCGGCGTCATTGATGATCTCACCCTTCGTGAGCTGCGCCAAGCGTCTTATACCCTTGGTGCACGCGTACTGGCGTACGAGCCGGGCAACGTTCAGGTTGGTGACGATGTCGCGCAACTCCAACAGCAGCTCCAGGAGCTTGGCTTTTATCAACAGCGTGTGGACGGTCACTTCGGCCCAGACACTCACGCGGCGCTGGCTGAATACCAATTGAACTACGGGCTGCAAAATGATGGTGTCTGCGGCCCCACGACCATCAATGCGTTGAGCCTGTTGGGGCGCCGCATCACGGGCGGTTCTGCACACAACATTCAGGAGCGCGAGCGAGTTCGCAACGCTGGCCCAAAGTTGGCCGGCAAGCGAGTGGTCATCGATCCTGCGCTCGGCGGTGCGGACAAAGGCCAACGCGTTAAAGGGCGCTTTGGTGAAATCAGCGAGGAAGACCTCTTGTGGGATCTTGCCGAGCGCGTCGCCGGCCGTATGATTGCCGCGGGCATGGAGACCATCATCTCCCGTCCTCGCACGGATAACCCCACCACTAAGGACCGCGCTGAGCTGGCCAACGCTTTCGGCGCTGATCTTGTTATTTCTTTGGCTTGCGACAGCTACCAAAATGACAAAGCTAACGGTGTTGCGACCTTCTACTTCGGATCAGAGCAGGGCAACTCCTCACTGATCGGTGAGACCCTCTCCGGCTTCATCCAGCGTGAGATTGTCGCACGTACGCCGTTGCAGAACTGCTGGAACCACGGTCGCACATGGGATCTGTTGCGTCTTACTCAGATGCCGGTTGTGCAGGTTGTCATGGGCTACCTCACCAACCCAGGTGACGTGGCTATCTTGACCAACCCACACATGCGAGATGACATCGCGGAGGCAATCGTTGTTTCCGTTAAACGTCTCTACCTGTTGGATGAGGACACCGCAGTAACAGGCACCTACAAGTTCGACGAACTACTGCGCGCCGAGAAGGCCTAAGCCTCCTTTGGCCAACGCGGGCCAAGGGCTTAGGCCAAGGCCCTAGCCAGCATATCTTCCACTGCCGCATCCGAAAGCAGATCGAATGCTGGTGGGAGATCAAGGCGCAGACGAGGCGTAATTGGGTGGTCTTGCACCACCATGAAACCCGCTGATTCGAGTGTTTCCACTGGAAGCAACCCGATGAAGGCGGGTTTTTCGCGTAGGAGGAACTCCGCCTCCTTGGCGTCGCGGTAGCCAAAAGCCTCGACAGCGCTGAAATCGCGCGAGGTAAGGTTCATCACCGCGGCGTCGAGAAGCACTGCTTCTAAACCCCGCGCCGCACGGTGCGATTTCACAAACAACGAGGACAAAATAGCCGCATCCTCAGATACCGGTGAGGAAGGAAGTTTCGCGGCACCTGGTGCGTACTCAGAAGGGCAAAAGAACACCGTGGCTTCATCGCCAACGGTAAGTCCACAGTCGCCGTGGCTGAGCAGCATCGCCGAGATCCAAGCCTCCTTCTCAAAGGCCGGATCAACGACGGCAGTTTTGAGCTCCCAGAAAACAGAGCGAGCCGCCAAGGGGTTGATGGTCACCCCTTCCTTGACGGACTCGACCAGCATTACTTGCCCTCGATGAGCGCGAGGATGCGCTCAAAGTCTTCCTGATCTCCGAACTCCACGACCATCTTGCCCTTACGCTTACCCATGGTCACGGTGACCTTGGTGTCAAAGCGATCGGAAAGACGCTCAGCAGAGTCGGTGAAGTATTGCGGCTGGGCAGCAGCAGGCTTCCTTTCCTGCTGTGGCTTCTCGCCCTTCTTGTAGAGGGTTACAGCCTCCTCCGTAGCGCGCACGGAGAGGCCCTCTGCGATGACGCGGTTAGCCACGATCTCCATGGCCTCGGTGTCCGGAAGACCAAGAATTGCACGGGCGTGGCCGCCCGACAAGGTGCCGGCCGCAACGCGCTTTTGGACGTTGACCGGAAGCTTGAGCAGGCGAATCATGTTGGTCACCTGCGGGCGGGAACGGCCAATGCGATCAGCCAGCTCGTTCTGGGTGACACCGAACTCTTCCAGCAACTGTTGGTAGGCATGCGCCTCTTCCAGCGGGTTCAGCTGAACGCGGTGGATGTTCTCCAGCAACGCATCACGCAGGAGGTCGTCATCCTTGGTGTCGCGGACAATCGCCGGGATGGTTGCAAGCCCTGCCTTGGAGGATGCACGCCAACGGCGCTCACCCATGATGAGCTCGAAGCCGCCCTCATCAGCCGGGCGCACAACGACCGGCTGCAGGAGACCAAACTCCTTAATGGAGTGAACAAGCTCTGCGAGGCCCTCTTCGTCAAAGACGGTACGTGGCTGCTTAGGGTTCGGAATGATGTCACCGACCGCAATCTCACGGTAGGTGGCTCCGATGACGGAAGGCTTGGCCTGACGCTTTTTGGAGTTGGACTGCTGGATAGTCGGAGCACCCTTCACGCGGCGCTTATCACCAGCTGGACCGCCGGTAGCAGCACCAAGGATGATGTCAGCAGCGTCGTTGCCCAGGCGCGGCTTACGGGAGGGTGCATCAGGGCCGGAAGGAATAAGAGCTGCCAGACCTTTACCGAGTCCACCTTGCTTATGTTCTGCCATGCTTTATTATCCTTCCAATTCCGCGTAAATCTCTGGGCTAACACCAATGGCGCCAGTGGTGGGGTGTGGGCGATAATCACCGCGGGAATTCAGTTCCCGGGCCGCCGCCGAATAAGCTCGCGCACCGGTGGAAGATGGGTCATATTGAATAACCGTCTTGCCATAACCTGGTGCCTCGGACACACGCACCGAACGCGGAATTACATTACCAAGAACTACGGCACCGAACTGTTCGCGCACTTCACTGGCCACTTGCTCGGCCAACTTCGTGCGAGCGTCATACATGGTGAGTAATACCGCGGAGATGTGTAGCTCCTCGTTGAGGTGCTCACGAATCATGGAGATGTTACCCAACAGCTGGCCCACCCCCTCCAAGGCGTAGTACTCACACTGAATAGGAATGATGACCTCTTCGGCACACGTCATTGCGTTGATGGTGAGCAAGCCGAGGGAAGGCGGGCAATCGATGAAAACGTATTCGAAGCCATGCTCCTCAAGGAAGCCCTTGTGCAGCGCATCATAAAGACGGAACTCACGACGTACCAAGGAAACCATTTCGATCTCAGCACCCGCCAAGTCAATCGTGGCTGGGATGCAGAAGAGGTTAGGGCTGCCGGGGGAGGACTGCATAGCCTGTTCCGCGGTGCGGTCCCCGAGAAGTACCTCATAGCTAGAGTCAGTGCCCGAGGTATGAGCAGCACCCACGGCAGTGGAGGCATTGCCCTGCGGGTCCAGGTCGATCACCAACACTTTCTTGCCGGCTTCAGCAAGTGCCGCGGCAAGATTGACAGCCGACGTGGTCTTGCCGACGCCGCCCTTCTGATTCGCGATGGTGATAAGACGTGGTTTAGTCATGCCGTCTACTCTAGTTCACGCGAGGGACACGGATGATAGTCGTGCCCTTAATGGTTGTGACCTCGGCTTTTCCGCCGCCCGCGCGTTTGATGTCAGCAGCGTCACGCTCCAGCTCCTCATGAACCGAGGAACCCTTGAGTGCAATCATCTCGCCGCCAATCTTCACCAACGGCAGAGACCACTTGGCGAGCTTGCCCAGCGGAGCAACTGCGCGGGAGGTAACGATGTCAGCACCCTTCACAGCCTTCTTCACAGGGCCTTCCTCGGCGCGGCCACGGATAACGGTGACGTTGTCGAGCCCGAGCATCTCCTTGACCTCTAAGAGGTAATTAGAACGCTTGAGGAGTGGCTCAATCAAAGTGATGTCGAGATCTGGGCGGGCGATAGCCAGTGGGATGCCAGGCAGGCCTGCGCCACTTCCGACGTCGATGACGCGGGCGCCTTCCGGCATCACTTCGCCGATCACGGCGCAATTCAGGATGTGGCGATCCCATAGGCGAGGCACTTCGCGGGGGCCCATAAAACCACGAATGGACCCGTCTGTAGCGAGTGAATCGTGGTAAGTCTGCGCGAGGTGCAGACGGGAGCCAAATACTTCAGACGGGTCCAATTCGGACACTTAAAACTCCTGTGTGAGGTTGTGTTTAGTTGTTGTTGCTGTTCTTGCGCTGCTTCTTGGTGCGGTTGTCCTTCTTGCGAACGCCCGGCTTAGGAGCAGAGGTGCGCTTAAGCTCAGCCTTAGCAGCCAGCTCGCGCTCTTCTTCCTCGTCCATCTTCTTGTACACGATGCGCGTCTGGAAGAAGGTCCACACGGTGTTGGCCAACATGTAGAACAGCAAGCCAATAGGCCAAATAGCACCGGAGAAGACCAGCATGCCTGGCATGACCCAGAGCATCATCTTGTTCATGATGGCCATCTGCTGCTGCATCATCTCCGCGTTCTGACCCTGCGGGGCGGCAGTCTTACCGGAAGCACGGCGTGCCTCCTGGCGGTTGAGCGACATACGGGCATTGAAGTGGGTCAAAACCGCAATGATGACAATCAAAGGAACGATGATGACCGCTGCCTGCGACATCGTGATGCCCTGCTGATCCAGAATCGGCGAGTTCACGCGCAAGTTAGTAATCAGCGGAACACCAAAGATCTTGGCGTCTAGGAACTGCTGCACCAATTCCGGCTTGAAGATGTAGTTCGCAGTGTTCGCGTTAGCCTCCACCGACATTGGCTCACCAGCTGGGTGACCGATGCCACCCGCAGTCTGAATGGTGCGGTCGAAGGAGCGCAGAACATGGAACAGACCGATGAACATTGGGATCTGAGCGAAGACCGGTAGGCAGCCTGCCATCGGGCGAACGCCAGATTCCTTGTAGATGCGCTGCATCTCCTGCGCAGCCTTGGTCTGGTCATTCGCGTACTTGGTACGCAGCTCCTGGATTTGCGGCTGGATTTCCTGCATCTTGCGGGACGAGCGCAGCTGGGTAATGGTTGGCTTGACCATCACAGCCTTCAGTGTCCACGTCAGCAAGACAATGGAGAGAATCCACGTGATGCCCTGGGCGGGATCCATCACGAAGCTCAACAGCCAGTGCCAGAACCAGAGGACGGCCGAGATTGGCCAGTAGATGAAATTAAGCAAGGATTTTCCTCAGTTGTTGTTCGTGCCGGGTACAGGATCAAATCCTCCCGGATGCCAAGGGCCGCATTTGCAGACCCTAGCGATGGCCATGCCGGTGCCTTTGAAAGCTCCGTGAACGGAGAGTGCTTCAAGGGCATAGGCACTGCATGTCGGTTCAAAACGACAGGTGGAAACCATCTTAAGGGGTGACAGATACTTTTGGTAGAAGCGCACCGCCTTCACCATCGGTTTTGCCGCCCCATGCGCGTGCGGTATTTCCTCACCGGAGGAATTTAGATATCCCATTTGCGCAGTGCCTTGCGGATATCTTTTGCGAGTTGCTCACTAGAGGCCTCTGCGCTAGCAGGAAGCGCCCGGATGACAATGTCGGCGGTGGGAGGGAGGGCATCGAAAAGCGACATGCACACATGCCGAAGCCGCCGGGAGGTGCGGTGGCGAACCACTGCGTTCCCGACGGCTTTCGAGACCACAAGTCCGAATCGCGGGCCAGAGGCTGCGATGTCGTGACTTAAGTCTTGGCTTTTATTGTTGCGGTAGTGCACAACAACAGTGCGTGTACCCGCCCGGCGCCCGCCCTTAATCGTCCTGCGGAATTCCGCGGGTGAGGTGAGCTTATGCTGGGCTGGAAGCACGATTATGCCGACAGCTTTGCGCGGCCCTTCTTACGACGAGCTGCGACGATTGCGCGACCTGCACGGGTGCTCATGCGGGTGCGGAAGCCGTGCTTACGAGCACGACGACGGTTGTTGGGCTGGAAGGTACGCTTACCCTTTGCCACGATTATCTCCTTGAAGTTGTGCGCAGGGCTCCGGGAAGTAAATTCCTGAGCCCCACTGATGAATGGTTGTGTGAGTGGTTAGTAACCCTCGGATGGGTTCACCCTCACGCGCAACATCGGTTTGTTGCGATAGACCATGACAGATTACGTGACGAATGCACCCTTGAACAAATCGACACCCGGGTGTACCCAAAATTACAAAGATGTTTTTATCTGCAGCTAAACGGCTACTTTGCGGGGTCAGAGCACATACGGCGGCTTGCATTTTAAGTTCACGCCGTGCAAGCGCCGAAAAGCGTTAGACAGTCCCGCTAACTCGGCGGTAAAACTAAAGAATCGAATTTCACAGCCACCCACAGGCTGTGAATAACTCTAAATGTGTACTTTAGACTTTTTGCATTTTAGCAGCTAAAGACCCTAAAGTGCCCTATAGCGAGTTATCCACAGCTATCCGATAGTCTGTGGATAAACAATTCATCCACACATGTGGATAACTCTGTGGAGATCGAGGTCGTACCGCAAATCCCAATGTGGATACTTCCGTGAAATTCACTGTTATTTTCTCCGTCCAAACTAGGGTCCCACACTAGGGGCCACACAAGGTAGGCGCTTTGTCTGATCAACAAGCGGTGCTTAACGCCAGCTGGCGAGCAGTAGTCGAAGACCTGCTCGCTCAATCTGAGAAACCCAACTCAGATGTACCGAACTTTAACCACACGCAGCGGCTGTACCTGCAGCTCGCGCGACCCATCATGATGATGGATGGTTATGCGTTGCTGGCAGCACACAACGAAACGGCCAAAGCCGTCATCGAGACTGACTTAGGTCCACACATCTCCCGCGCCCTCGCACGCCATTTGGGTCGCCCATGTTCACTCGCTGTAACTCTGGCGAACCCGGAGGATGACGCAGCGCTTAACGACACCGCCAGCACTCAAAGCCAGCCTCAAAACCAGGCGCCGTTTCAGTCATCTGCTTCGACGCAGCAATATGGACAGCACTCTGTGCCGCAACCTAACCAGCAGCAGGTTCAGCGTCCCATCCAGCAGGAAGCCAACCAAACACAGCCACCAGCCTGGCAAACCAGCCACGCTCCGGCCAGCTTGGATGAGCTTGCCAATCACTACACCCAGCAACAACACTCCAATGCCCGCATTCCGCGCGAGGCACCGGCTCATGATCCCAATAGGGAAGAGTCGCTGAACCCGAAGCACACTTTCGAAAATTTCGTTATTGGTTCTTCAAACCGCTTCGCCAATGGCGCGGCCGTGGCCGTGGCTGAGAACCCTGCGCGTGCCTATAACCCATTGTTCATTTGGGGCGGTTCTGGCCTGGGTAAGACTCACCTTTTACACGCTGCCGGAAACTACGCGCAGCTGCTGCATCCGGGCCTACGCGTGAAGTACGTATCCTCCGAGGAATTTACGAACGACTACATCAACTCCCTGCGAGATGACCGCCAAGAGTCATTCAAGCGCCGCTACCGCAACCTCGACATCTTGATGGTTGATGACATTCAGTTCTTGGAAGGCAAGGAGTCCACGCAAGAGGAGTTCTTCCATACCTTTAATGCGTTGCACCAGGCCAACAAACAAATCATCTTGTCCTCCGACCGTCCGCCAAAGCAGCTGACCACCCTGGAGGATCGCCTGCGTACCCGCTTCGAGGGCGGTCTCATCACGGACATCCAACCGCCAGATCTCGAAACGCGCATTGCGATTTTGATGAAGAAGGCTGCCGCGGATGGCACGGAAGTCGATCGCTCGGTGCTCGAACTGATTGCTTCGCGCTTTGAATCTTCGATTCGTGAGTTGGAAGGCGCGCTCATTCGCGTCTCTGCTTATTCCTCCTTGGTCAACGAGCCGATCAGCTTGGAGATGGCAGAAATTGCTCTGCATGATCTCGCTCCGGACTCCGCGGGTCGCGAAATTACAGCAACCGCCATCATGGAGGTCACCGCAGAGTACTTCAATATCGACGTCGAGACCCTGCGCGGTGCTGGAAAGAAGCGCGCCGTCGCGCACGCGCGTCAGCTCGCCATGTACCTGTGCCGCGAGCTCACTGAATTGTCATTGCCCAAGATCGGTGATCAATTCGGAGGCAAGGACCACACCACTGTTATCTATGCGGACCGCAAGATCCGTAAGGAGATGACAGAAAATCGCAATACCTACGACGAGATCCAGGCGCTGACCCAACGCATCAAGAATCACAGCCACTCTTAGTTCTGTAATCGGTGTTCTGTATTCGGTGTTGAGTATTCACCGCCAGCTTCTGTTTAAAACCGCCCGCCACCTGCCTAGGTGGCGGGTTATTTTTTATCCACAGTGTTATTCACAGTTGTGTAATTTCATTGTTGTAATTCGTAGATCTTGCTCACAAATTTCTTTTCCACAACGCATTCCCGCTGATCAGGAGCCTGTGATCAGTGCTGTGATCAAATTCCACAATTCTGGGGATAGGTTGTGGATAAAACCGGCACCCGCCCAGTTACTCACAATTTTTGTCATTTGATCACACAGATCCCACAACTCAGATCACAACGCTGATCAGTGCAAAGAGCTTGTCATTTACAGGGTTATCCACAGATCTCACAACGGTTATTACTACTACTAACTAAATTCTCTGATATATGAAGTAAAAAGAGGATGTGTGTAATTCGACGCTCCGCTGGGCCCAAGGCCCGGAGCAAAGAGTGAATTACAAAAGTCTGTCGTGTCGGAGCTATGCGGTAAGTTGGAAACAGCTTTTGTGACTTACAAAAACACCGCGTTAGAACGCCTCACCACAACAACCCAGCAAGGAGCTCGTCGAGACCATGGACCAATCTGTGTCATTTCGTGTTGCCAAGGATGATCTGGCCAACGCAGTTGCTTGGGTAGCCCGCAGCCTGCCCTCCAAGGTGACGCAGCCAGTGCTTCGCGCAATGCTGATCACCGCGGATGACAATGGTTTGGAATTCACGGGCTTTGATTACGAGGTTTCCACCCGCGTCCGCATCGCTGCCATGGTCGATGAGCCAGGCCGCATCGCCGTTGCAGGAAAACTCCTCGCGGACATCGTTGCCTCTCTTCCGAACAAGGAGGTGGAGATGACTCAGCAGGACTCCAAGGTGCTGCTGACCTGTGGTTCTTCACGTTTCGAGCTGCCTGTCATTCCGCTTGATGATTACCCGCAGCTGCCAGTCTTGCCAGAGGTCACCGGCACGGTGAACCCACAGCTCTTCGTTGAGGCCATCAGCCAGGTTGCCTCTGCAGCAGGCAAGGATGACACCCTGCCTATGCTCACCGGTGTGCACATGGAAATCCACGGCTCTCACGTAGAAATGACAGCCACTGACCGTTTCCGCCTGGCCATGCGCACCTTCGAATGGGAGCCCACCTCACCTGACGTCGAGGCCAAGCTCTTGGTCCCTGCAAAGACCTTGCAAGACACCGGCCGCTCCCTGGATACTCACCTCAACATCCCGGTTGAGATCGCGGTGGGTACCGGTGAGAACATCGGCGCTGAAGGCCTGTTCGGTCTGCACGCAGACAACCGTGAAACCACCACTCGCATGCTCGATGCAGACTTCCCCAACGTCTCCCCGCTGCTGCCAAAGACGCACACCGCTATGGCAAGCATCGAGGTTGCGCCGCTGCAGGAAGCCATCCGCCGTGTGTCCCTGCTGACTGACCGCAACGCGCAGATCCGCATGGAGTTCTCAGAAGGCCAGGTCACCCTGGCTGCTGGTGCAGATTCCGGTAAGGCCGATGAGACCCTGCCATGCGCTTTCACCGGCCGCGATGAATTCGTCATCGCCTTCAACCCGAGTTACCTGAAGGACGGCTTGGCCGTCGTTCATACCGACCGTGTTGTCTTCGGATTCACCGAGCCTTCCCGCCCAGCCATCATGATCCCAGAGCCGGAAGAGATGCCTTTGGCAGATGAAGATGGAGTCTTTCCAACCCCGGAGACTAACTTCACCTACCTTCTCATGCCGGTTCGCTTGCCAGGTTAATGTTCATCCGCGAACTCGACGTCCGGGATTTTCGCTCGTGGCCTGAGCTCAGCATTGAGCTCGGCCCGGGAATCACGTTGTTCGTCGGACGCAACGGCTACGGCAAGACCAACATCGTCGAGGCCATTGGATACGTAGCTCATTTGTCCTCGCACCGCGTCAGCCATGACGCGCCGTTGGTGCGACAAAGTGCAGTAAATGCACGCATTTCGACGACGGCCGTAAACCAGGGCCGAGAGCTGACTGCCCATCTGCTCATCAAGCCGCATGCAGCCAACCAAGCGCAGATCAACCGCACGCGGCTCAAGAGTCCGCGTGAGTTACTCGGCGTGGTTAAGAGCGTGTTGTTCTCCCCGGAGGATCTTGCGCTCGTGCGCGGCGAGCCCGCTGAGCGCCGCACCTATTTGGACAACGTCATTGCGTCACGCACCCCGCGTCTAGCAGGCGTAAAGGCCGATTATGACAAGGTCTTGAAGCAGCGCAATGCGCTGCTGAAGTCGGCGTCGTCAAGCTTGCGTCGTGGGTACGGGGACAGCGATGGTGCCTCGGCCTTAGCCACCTTGGACGTGTGGGATGCGCAGCTGGCACGTCTCGGTGCGCAGGTCATCGAGGCACGTTTGGCGCTTGTCGACGCCCTGTCGGAACTCATTCCTTCCGCCTACGCAGGTCTGGCGCCGGAGTCGCGGCCGGCTCATATCGAGTACAAGTCCACCATCGATGTTTCTGATCGGGAAGTTCTGGAAGCCGTGATGCTGACAGAACTTGCTGCTAAGAGGCAGCGTGAGATCGAACGCGGAGTTTCCTTGGTGGGGCCGCATCGCGACGATCTGGTGTTGAACCTTGGTACGCAACCCGCCAAGGGCTTTGCCAGCCACGGCGAGACGTGGTCATATGCCATTTCTTTGCGCCTGGCCGAGTTCAATCTGTTGCGTCAAGATGGAACCGACCCGATTCTCATCCTTGATGATGTCTTCGCTGAGCTGGACGCCAAGCGCAGGGAAAAGCTCGTGCATCTTGCTGCAGAGGCCGAGCAAGTGTTAATTACCGCTGCCGTTGATGAAGATCTGCCGGGCAACTTGGAACCCATCGTACGCTACGAGGTCACGGTGACAGACACCGAGGATGGCAGAATTTCTGAAATTTCAAAAGTTGATGACCAAGTGAGTGGCGATGACTGATCCCGTCAAGGACTTCTTTGATCGTGTGCGCGCGAATTCCAAGAATGCGCCAAATCTCAACAGACCTGCGCCAAAGATGAACGTCGAGGCTCCCAAGGAGCAACGGAAATATCAGGTGGGAAGGCCCACTGGACCCGATGGCCGGCGCCTGCGCCGCAGCCTCGACGTCCCTAGTCTCGGGGCCGCATTGAGCAAGGAAATCTCCCGCCGTGGCTGGGAGAGTGATCTTGCCGATGGATGGGTCATGGGCAACTGGACCAATTTGGTGGGGGAGCGGATCGCCGCCCACACAAAGCCCGAGCGCATCAAGGATAAAGTGGTTTATATTTCCTGTGATGCTTCCGTTTGGGCCACCGAACTGCGATATCTGCAGCGCCAGATCCTTAAGAAAATTGCGGAGCGCTTAGGTCCCGATGTCATCGTTGAGCTGCGGATTCAGGGGCCAAAGCAGCATCGAAACTACCAAGGCCGGCAGTGGGTAAAGCCCCAAGGATCGCAAGATACTTACGGATAGGCTATAAAACTCGGATCGAAAAATCGGGCTAAATTCCGCCCTCTGACTGGTGTGGAGTGCTCTTCAGTAGGGGGACACCGTGTAGAATGGCTAAAGTCTTAGATTTTGCTATAGCCAAAAGGAGTACACGTTTCCGTGGCTGAAGAACACGCATATGATGCCGGTTCAATTACCATCCTGGAAGGCCTCGAGGCCGTCCGCAAGCGCCCGGGTATGTACATCGGTTCTACCGGTGTGCGCGGTCTACACCACCTCATTTGGGAGGTTGTAGATAACTCGGTGGACGAGGCAATGGCTGGCTATGCCACCAAGGTCGTCGTCAAGCTGCTCGCTGACGGTGGCGTCGAGGTCATCGATGATGGCCGTGGCATTCCTGTTGAGATGCACGCTACCGGTGCTCCAACCGTCCAGGTTGTTATGACCCAGCTGCACGCCGGCGGTAAGTTCGACTCTGATTCCTATGCCGTTTCCGGTGGTCTGCACGGTGTCGGTATCTCCGTCGTGAACGCACTGTCGACCCGCGTCGAAGCAGAGATCAAGCGCGATGGAAAGCACTGGTACCAGAACTTCTCTAACGCTATTCCTGATGAACTGGTCGAGGGCGGAAACGCGCGCGGAACGGGTACCACCATCCGTTTCTGGGCTGATCCAGAGATCTTCGAGACCACCGAGTATGACTACCAGACCATTGCTCGCCGTCTCCAGGAGATGGCCTTCCTGAACAAGGGTCTGACTATCGAGCTCATCGACGAGCGCGTGACCAAGGAGCAGCTCGAGCTCGAGGCAATCGCCGATGCTGAGTCTGGTGAGACCGCTCTCGAAGCTGAGTCCTTCGATGACATTGACGTTGACGCTGAAGCTGATGGTCCGAGCGAGGAAAAGCCGGCAAAGAAGCTGCAGAAGAAGGTTGTCTACCACTACCCAGACGGCCTGATTGACTACGTAAAGCACCTCAACAAGACCAAGACCTCCATTCACCCGACCATCGTGGCTTTCGATGTCAAGGGCGAGGATCACGAGGTTGAGGTGGCGTTGCAGTGGAACCAGGGCTACAAAGAATCCGTTCATACCTTTGCGAACACCATTAATACCCATGAGGGCGGTACTCACGAAGAGGGCTTCCGCGCTGCGTTGACCTCCTTGATGAACCGTTACGCCAAGGAACACAAGCTCATCAAGGAAAAGGATGGCAACCTTTCTGGTGAGGACTGCCGTGAGGGTCTCTCCGCAGTCATCTCAGTCAAGGTCGGTGACCCACAGTTCGAGGGCCAGACTAAGACCAAGCTTGGTAACTCTGAGATCAAGGGCTTTGTCCAGCGTGCCGTAAACGAGCACGTCAACGATTGGTTCGATGCTAACCCGGCTGAGGCAAAGGCCATCATCAACAAGGCTGTTTCCTCCGCGCACGCACGTGTTGCAGCACGTAAGGCCCGTGAGATGGTGCGTCGCAAGTCTGCAACGGACCTGGGTGGTCTGCCCGGTAAGCTCGCTGACTGCCGTTCCAAGGACCCGAAGATTTCGGAGCTTTACATCGTGGAGGGTGACTCCGCAGGTGGTTCCGCAAAGGCAGGCCGTGATTCGATGTTCCAGGCAATTTTGCCGCTGCGCGGCAAGATCCTGAACGTGGAGAAGGCCCGCATGGACAAGGTTCTGAAGAACGCCGAGGTCCAGGCAATCATTACTGCTCTGGGTACCGGTATCCACGAAGAGTTCGACATTGAGAAGCTGCGCTACAACAAGATCGTGCTGATGGCCGATGCCGACGTTGACGGCCAGCACATCGCAACCCTGCTGCTGACACTGCTCTTCCGCTTCATGCCGCAGCTGGTTGAGGATGGCCACGTCTACTTGGCTAATCCGCCGCTGTACAAGCTCAAGTGGGCAAAGGGCCAGCCGGGCTATGCCTTCTCCGACGCCGAGCGCGACAAGCTGCTCGCCGAGGGCCTGGAGAACAACCGCAAGATCAACAAGGATGACGGCATCCAGCGTTACAAGGGTCTGGGCGAGATGAATGCGTCCGAGCTGTGGGAGACCACGCTCGACCCGTCCACCCGTATCCTGCGCCGTGTCGACCTTGAAGACGCGCAGCGTGCTGACGAGCTCTTCTCCATCCTCATGGGTGACGATGTCTCGGCTCGCCGTTCCTTCATTACGCGCCGCGCGAAGGACGTTCGCTTCTTGGACGTTTAATTTTAGGTGTTCGGACCTGCACGCAGACCGATAAAGCTAAAGGCCTTGTAGAAACATGATCTACAAGGCCTTTAGCTTGTTTTAGCGGTTAATACGTCTTATAGTCCCACGTCGATTCCGGGAAGCGTGACGCTCTCGGAAAGGTCAGCATGGCCCGGCTCAACGTTGAAGATGGAGCTAGACGGTGCCGACTGGGCATCGATAAGCACCTGCTTAATTGCCTCTGCCGGAATGGATTCCGGCAGGTAGGCGCGGGCAGAGTGGCGGCTGCGGATGAATTCAGAATAGTTATTGCTTGAAGTCATGCGGGCCAGACTACACCCCTTTAATGCATGTGCTTTTGTAGGATGCGGCCGAACTCAGGGACGTGAGGCTCAACGATCTTGGAGACCTTGTTGCGCAGAGAGTTGTAGGTCTTAGCCAGGGCCGCGTTGTTGATCTGATCGGCGTTGCGGTCTGCCACGTTCATCAAGGAATCAGTGACCTGCTTGTTATTGCCGCCGAGGTAGGAGCCAAAATCATCCTGTGCGGAAGATTGGAATTCCTGCCAGTAAGACTCCAGCTCACCGAAGAGATCTGGGAGCATGCGGTTGATGCCCTTGGAAACGATGTCGGAGTCGACCTTCTTTGCCGCGGAAACCGCGCCCTTGATGGCCATGCCGGTGATACCGGATTGCTCAGCGACGACCTTGTCCACCAAAGAGACGAGTTCTGCCACCACAGCAGTGCGGATGGGGGTTTCCAGGAGCTGGGAAAGACTAGACATGCGCCTAATCCTACTGAAGCTGCAAGGTTTCGGAGGTGGCGCGTTTGAGAGAAGCTGGGCAGTAATAAGTCAGCGTAAAGAAAGCCTGTCTTCTATTTCCATGTAGACGCGCGCGCAGACAGTGGCAAAGGCGTCGTTGTGCGCGTTTAAAGCGGGGTAGGCCACGAGCAGGTCGCGCATGGCCCGGGCGGCCTGGACCCTGTTTCCGTGGATTGCGATTCCCTCCATTTTCGCCGTGCTTAACGACGCCGCGGCCACCAATGCCCCAAAGTTCGTCACCGTCACCTTGTGCTGGGCGCAGAACTCGCGGGCGACGAGAAGGAGCTGCTCAGGCGTCATGGGCGAGCCCTTCGGATTTCGGCTTCCAACTCGGCACGGCCGGGGAGGAGGTGGCGTGCGGTGTCTTGCACGGCGGCGTCGGAAAGCGTGCGTGCTGCAGCCGCAACCACCGCGCGCACCACCGCCTCGTGCTTGGAGGTGCCTTGGGCGGAGGCGAGGAGCGTGAGCGCGTGGTCTTGTTCAGGTGTTAAACGAAGGGTCATGGCCATGCCTAAACGGTATCACTGTGGTATCACCAGCGCGGCGTAAGAGGCGCTGGAAGGCCTCAGAGGGTAGAATTTGCGGTTATGAGTGACCAAAATGGCGATCTTTTTGATCGTATTCAACCGATTGATATCAACGAGGAGATGGAGTCGAGCTACATCGACTACGCCATGTCCGTCATCGTCGGCCGTGCGCTTCCGGAGGTTCGCGATGGCCTCAAGCCCGTGCACCGCCGCATCCTTTATGCGATGTTTGACTCGGGCTACCGTCCAGAGCGCGGCTACGTAAAGTCCGCCCGCCCGGTTTCTGACACCATGGGTCAGTTCCACCCGCACGGTGACTCCGCAATTTATGACACGTTGGTGCGTCTGGCGCAGTCCTGGAACATGCGCTACCCGCTGGTTGACGGCCAGGGTAACTTCGGTTCCCGCGGCAACGACGGCCCAGCGGCAATGCGTTACACCGAGTGCCGCATGACCCCGCTGGCCATGGAAATGGTCCGTGACATTCGCGAAAACACCGTCGACTTCTCCCCGAACTACGACGGCAAAACCCAGGAACCTGACATCCTGCCTTCCCGCGTTCCGAACCTGCTGATGAACGGCTCCGGCGGCATCGCCGTTGGTATGGCCACTAACATCCCGCCGCACAACCTGAACGAGCTGGCTGAGGCTATCTATTGGCTGCTGGATAACCCAGAAGCCTCCGATGAGGAAGCACTTGCAGCCTGCATGGAGCGCGTGAAGGGCCCAGACTTCCCAACCGCAGGTCTCATCGTCGGCGATCAGGGCATCAAGGATGCCTACACCACTGGCCGCGGTTCCATCCGCATGCGCGGTGTGACCTCCATCGAGGAGTCCGGCAACCGCCAGACCATTGTCATCACCGAGCTGCCGTACCAGGTCAACCCGGACAACATGATCTCCAACATCGCGGAGTCCGTGGCTAACGGCAAGATCGCCGGCATCGCCAAGATCGAGGACGAGTCTTCCGACCGCGTCGGCATGCGCATCGTGGTCACCCTGAAGCGCGATGCCGTCGCTCGCGTCGTGCTCAACAACCTCTACAAGCACTCCCAGCTGCAGACCTCCTTTGGCGCCAACATGCTCTCCATCGTCGATGGCGTGCCGCGCACCCTGCGCCTGGACCAGATGCTGCGCTACTACGTTGCACACCAGATCGAGGTCATCGTTCGCCGTACCCAGTACCGTCTGGATGAGGCCGAAAAGCGCGCCCACATCCTGCGTGGTTTGGTCAAGGCCCTCGATATGCTCGACGAGGTCATCGCGCTTATCCGCCGTTCCCCAACGGTCGACGAAGCGCGAGAAGGGTTAAAAACCCTTCTCGCGGTAGATGATGTACAGGCAGACGCCATCCTCGCGATGCAACTGCGCCGCCTGGCAGCCCTGGAGCGCCAGAAGATCATCGACGAGTTGGCTGAGATCGAAGAGATCATTGCTGACCTCAAGGATATCCTCGCCCGCGAGGAGCGCCAGCGTCAGATCGTCCACGACGAGCTCGCTGAGATCGTCGAAAAGTACGGCGATGAGCGCCGTACCCAGATCGTGGCCGCTTCTGGCGACGTCACCGACGAGGATCTTATCGCCCGCGAGAACGTGGTCGTCACGATCACCTCCACTGGCTACGCAAAGCGTACCAAGGTTGATGCCTACAAGGCGCAGAAGCGCGGCGGCAAGGGCGTGCGCGGTGCGGAGCTCAAGCAGGACGACATCGTCAAGAACTTCTTTGTCTGCTCCACGCACGACTGGATCCTCTTCTTCACCAACTTTGGCCGTGTTTACCGCCTCAAGGCTTATGAGCTGCCGGAGGCAGGCCGCACCGCACGTGGACAGCACGTGGCTAACCTGCTGGAGTTCCAGCCGGAGGAGAAGATCGCACAGGTCATTCAGATTCAGTCCTACGAGGACGCTCCTTACCTCGTCCTGGCCACCAAGCAGGGCCGCGTCAAGAAGTCCCGCCTCACCGACTATGAGTCCGCTCGTTCTGCTGGCCTCATCGCTATCAACCTCAACGAGGGCGATGCGCTCATCGGTGCTTCCCTCGTCGACGAAGGCGATGACATCCTGCTGACCTCTGAGCAGGGCCAGGCCATCCGCTTCACGGCTGACGACGACCAGCTGCGCCCGATGGGCCGTGCAACAGCCGGTGTGAAGGGTATGCGCTTCCGCGGCGATGACCAGCTGCTGTCGATGTCCGTGGTCCACGACGGCGGGTACCTGCTCGTGGCCACCTCCGGCGGCTATGGCAAGCGTACGGCGATTGAGGAATACACCCCGCAGGGCCGTGGCGGCCTGGGCGTGATGACCTTTAAGTACACCCCGAAGCGCGGCAAGCTCATCGGCGCGATTGCAGTGGACGAGGAAGACGAGATCTTCGCAATCACCTCTGCTGGCGGTGTTATCCGTACTGAGGTTAACCAGATCCGTCCTTCTTCCCGTGCGACCATGGGCGTTCGCCTGGTCAATCTTTCCAACGACGTCGAACTGCTTGCAATCGACCGCAACGTTGAGGACCATGGTGAGGAAGACGCTCAGGCTGTGGCCAAGGGCGAGAAGTCCGTGGAGGATGTTCAGCAGGAGCACCTGAAGATTGCGGATTCGAAGAACGCTAATGATGAGGGCAACGAGGAGTAATCCATGGCAAGACGAGACGTAACGCTTACGCGAATCTCCCCAATGTCGGCGTTTCGCGTGGGCTTGGCGATGTCCCTCGTCGGCCTCGTCGCATGGATCCTCGCGGTATGCATCTTGTACTTCGCCTTGGACCAGGCGGGAATCTGGGATTCCCTCAATAGCCTGGTTGGCGGCGTGGGTGGCGCTTTCGAGGTCACTTTTGGTGTGGTCTTGTCCATCTCGGCGTTGATCGGTGCCATCGTAGCCGTGTTCGGCACGTTGATGGCTCCGCTACTGGCGTTCATCTACAACGCCATCGTGGACGTCTTCGGTGGTTTCAAACTGGGTATCCATGAGAACGTCGACTAAGACGAAAAGCATTTAACCGGCACCTGATTTTAAGTGTCGGTTTTCTGCTTTTATTAGCCCTCTGACCATACGATTTGTGTTATCTCGCAAAGAGTATGTAAAGTTACAACTCGTTCCGCACAGGGGCCTATAGCTCAGTCGGTTAGAGCGCATCGCTGATAACGATGAGGTCGCAAGTTCGATTCTTGCTAGGCCCACCACGGAACAATGGGGCATTAGCTCAATTGGTAGAGCATCTGCTTTGCAAGCAGAAGGTCAGGAGTTCGATTCTCCTATGCTCCACAGCCCGGAACCCGACACCGTAATGGTGTCGGGTTTCTTTGTTGTTTGGGGGCGTGCACCGTTCCCGGCACTCATCGACAGGATGAAGAGCAGGGGGACGGGTGCCCCCAATGGCGAACTTAGCTAATTGCTATTCGTCTAGAGAATCGAATAATTGAGCAGGTTAGGACAAAATTTCAGCGAACCGTAAAGCTTGTTAAGTTGCCATTTACGAATGTCTCCTAACCTGTTGATTCGGTGCCAGATTTCCGCGATTCTGTGAAGAGTTGTCCATCCAGAAATTGCGAGAAACGGAGATCCAGTGGACCTCTACGAGTATCAGGCCAGGGACCTTTTCGAAAAGCATGGCGTACCCACCCTGCGAGGCATCGTCGCTACCTCGGCCGTCCAGGCCGAAGAAGCAGCCGCCAAGCTCGGCACGCCCATTGTTGTGGTCAAAGCCCAAGTCAAGACTGGCGGCCGCGGCAAGGCTGGCGGTGTGAAGCTGGCTAAGAGCCCAGCTGAGGCGGCAGAAAAGGCCGAGGAAATCCTCGGCCTCAAGATCAAAGACCACACCGTGCGCAAGGTCATGGTGGCCGAGGGCGCCGACATCGCCGAGGAATACTACTTCTCGATCCTCTTGGACCGTACCAAGCGCCGCTACCTAGCGATGCTCTCCAAGGAAGGTGGCGTGGAGATCGAAAAGCTCGCCGCGGAGCGTCCTGAAGCGCTCATTCGCCGCAGCTTCTCTCCCCTCGATGGTATGACAGACACTCTCGCCCGCGACATGGCCTATGAAGCAGGCTTTGTGGAGGAGGACGTCGCCAAGCTTGTGCCCGTCTTTAAGCAGCTCTACAAGGTCTACACTGCGGAAGACGCCACCCTGGTGGAGGTTAACCCGCTGGTGAAGACCGCACAGGGTGACATCATCGCCCTCGATGGCAAGGTGACGCTCGATGGCAACGCGAAGTTCCGCCACAGCGAGCATGCCGCCCTGCACGATCACGGTGCCACGGATCCGCTGGAGCTCAAGGCGCAGCAGATGGGTCTGAATTACGTAAAGCTGGATGGCTCGGTGGGCATCATCGGCAACGGCGCGGGCCTGGTGATGTCCACGCTCGACGTCGTGGCATATGCGGGCGAGGATCTGCCTAACCAACCCAAGCCCGCGAACTTCCTTGACATCGGGGGTGGTGCCAACGCAGAAGTCATGGCTAACGGCCTCGAAGTGATCCTCGGGGATCCCCAGGTCAAGTCCGTATTTGTCAACGTCTTCGGCGGAATCACCGCCTGCGACGAGGTGGCCAAGGGCATCGTGCAGGCCTACAAGATTCTGGCCTCCCATGGAATCGAGCCGAAACCGCTCGTCGTACGTCTCGACGGCAACAACGCAGAGCTTGGACGCAGCATTCTCGACGACGCGCACCTGCCCAAGCTGGAGCAGGTTTCCACCATGGACGCAGCGGCTCGCAAGGCCGCGGAGCTGGCTGAATAGGAGTAACAATGTCTATTTTTCTCAACAAGGATTCCCGCATCATCGTCCAAGGTATGACCGGCGCCGAAGGCATGAAGCACACACGCCGCATGCTCGCCTCCGGATCGAATATCGTGGGCGGCGTCAACCCCAAGAAGGCCGGTGAGCGCGTCGACATCGATGGCCAGCAGATTCCAGTCTTCGGCTCCGTGCGCGAGGCGATGCAGGCAACCGACGCCAACGTCACCGTCATCTTCGTCCCCGCCAAGTTCACCAAGGACGCGGCTGAGGAAGCCATCCGCGCGGGCATCGAGCTGGTCGTCATCATCACCGAGGGAGTTCCAGTCAAGGACACCGCGGAGCTCTTCGCGCTTGCGCGCGAGTCGAAGACCCGCATCATTGGCCCCAACTGTCCAGGTCTTTATAGCCCTGGCCAGTCCAACGCAGGCATCATCCCAGCGGAGACTGCTCCGAACCCGGGCAAGATTGGTTTAGTGTCCAAGTCTGGCACGCTGACCTATCAGATGATGTATGAGCTCTCCGACATTGGATTTAGCACCTGCGTGGGCATTGGCGGTGACCCAATCATCGGAACTACCCACATCACGGCCATCGAGGCCTTTGAGAAGGACCCCGAGACCGAGGCCATCATCATGATCGGTGAGATCGGTGGCGACGCCGAAGAATTTGCCGCACGCTACATCAAGGAGCACGTGACCAAACCGGTGGTGGCCTACATTGCTGGTTTTACCGCGCCGGAGGGCAAAACCATGGGGCACGCAGGAGCGATTGTCTCTGGGGGATCCGGAACCGCAGAGGGCAAGAAGGCTGCGCTTGAGGAGGCCGGCGTGAAGGTCGGCAAGACTCCGAGCCAGGCGGCGCAGCTTCTCCGGGAAGCGCTGAAATCTGCCTAGCAGATGCTTAACCTCTAAACCTTCGTTGCTAGAATAAATTTCATGACCGAGAAGGATAAGAAGTGGCTCGATGAGGAGGAACTCTCTTCCTTTGTATCCCTCATGGGAGTCACCATCCGCTTAACCAGCATTCTGGATGCCCAGCTGCGTGACGACGCCGACTTGAGCTTCTTCGAGTACACCGTTCTGTCTCGTCTTTCCGAGTCGGAGAATCGTGAGATGCGCATGCGCGACCTTGCGTACACGGCGAACGGCTCGCTCTCTCGGCTTAGCCAGGTGGTCACGCGCTTGGAGAAGAAAGGTTGGGTTACACGTCGTCCAGATCCGAATGATGGCCGCACCACGCTGGCGCAGCTTACCGACGCCGGCTGGGACAAGGTTGTCGCCACCGCGCCTGGGCACGCCGCCCAGGCGCGTCGTTCCGTGATGGACAACCTCACTCGCACGCAGGTGCGCCAGCTCAACCAGATCAACGATCGCATCCTCGCGGCCATCGAGAGCGATGAACGCTACGGCGGGCGTTACTAGGCCTCATTAGCTCGGCGGCAGGCCTCTGCGCGCCGAGACGGTCTTGTCGAAAGGAATCCAAAAGCGCAAAGGTGCTTGGTTATTCTTACTGATGCCAATTCGCGGCCCGCAGACCCACTCCGGCTCTTGCTCACGCTCGGTGAGTTGAATTGGCGTGCCGTTATCTTCCAGCGTGAATCCCAGTGCTTTTCCGAGGTTCCCCGGCCCACGGGCGAGGTTATGAAAGTCGGTGGTGCCGCGGCGTCGGAAAGCGAGCTCGGTACCTTCGATGACCTCGCCGCCGCGTAGTAGACATCCTTGGCCCGTGCCCTCCGGGGCTCACACGATGTTGCCGTTGCGGTGGATGCCGTAGGAGGCGTAGACGTAAAGGCGCCCGGGTGGGCCGAACATCGTGGCGTTGCGCGGGGTCTGGCCGTTGTAGGTGTGCGCTGCCTCGTCATCCTCGCCGAGGTAGGCCTCAACCTCGGTGAGGCGGATACTGACGCCGTTGAAGGTGAGAGTTGCCCCCAAGAGTTGGGGTGCAACGACATCTGCGGGGGCCGAGAAATCAATCATCAGCTCCGAGAGTAGTACTGCTTGCCCGGTTGTGGGTTGGGGATAAGAGTATCGAGGCTGACCGGCTCGAGGCCCTTGGCGCGCAGGCCGTCGATGACGCAGCTGGCAGCATTAACCGTGGTGGCGTGGATGTCATGCATGAGGATGATGCTGCCTGGCTGCGCGCCGCTGACGGCAGCGCTGCATACGTGCTCGGAGTTGCGGTCCTTCCAGTCCAGCGTGTCCACAGACCACATGGCCTCGGCTTGGCCGTTGGCTTTGGCCGCGGCGTCGACAGTGCCGTTGGTGGCGCCGTACGGTGGGCGCAGCCAACGAGGGCTCTGGCCGGTTGCCGCCTTGATGGCGCCGGCACCTGCCTTGATTTCCCCGTCGACGTCGCCGGCAGCGAGCTTGTTCAGCTCGCGGTGCGTGTTGGTGTGGTTGCCGATGGTATGGCCCTCCGCCTGCATGCGACGCAATAGCTCTGGGTGCGCGGTGGCGTTGGGCGCTAGGACCATGAAGCTGGCGTGGGCATTCTTGGACTTCAGGGTGTCGAGGAGCTGGTTGGTGAGGGGGCTGGGGCCATCGTCATAGGTGATGGCCACGCAGTTGGCGCAGTTGGGGGCGGTTTTCGCTGCGGACTGTGCTGGTTGTGCGGGGTGCTGAGCGGGCTGCGCTGCCGGTGCTGGCCGCGAGGAACCCCACTCCGGCGGAAGGGTGTTGAGGAAGCGGTCGGCTTCTTGCTGGAGGTTAGGCAGCTGAACTGCCGGTAGTTCAACCGTGGGCAGCGGGGGAAGAGCGGCCTGTGCCGTCGCGGGTAGGGCCGCGGCGGTGAGGAAGGCAACGGTGGCAACAGCGAGGCGGCGCATGGTGAAGGACCTTTCTAAGCGAGGAGTGGACAGATCCTTGATTATGGTGGCTACTTCCTATAAAAACCCTAGTGACACGCAACAGAAGTGAAAATTGTTATCTTTTGTGGCTAATGTGACTCGCGTAAAAGCCTATGCCACCTGGATCGAACGGATGTGGTTGCCCAGTCCGCGCCGAGTAAACACGGTCTTGGCGGTGCGAGGGTCGTCGGCTGCGCCCATGGTCAGCAGCAACGGCACGTAATGATCGGCGGTGGAGTGGGCAATGCGCGCGCCCGGTGCTTTGTCCATGTAGGCCATGAGCTTGTCGACGTCGCCTGAGTGAATGGCATGCGCCGCCCACTCATCGAAGGCATCGAGGTGGTGTCCGGCGTAGGCACCGTGGCTGACGAAGAGGGCGGGCATGGTTCCGTCGCTGGGCTGCCAACGGCGGTGCTGGTCAGCTAGGGGAATTGTCCGTTCACAGAGATCGAAGATTGCACCTGCTGGGCGGGTTACTTTAAAAGTAAAGTAAATTAGGTGTGTTGTGGTGGGGATTTTTTCGCGCGGGCTCGGTGGAGTAGTATTAACCGCACTGGGGCATTAGCTCAATTGGTAGAGCATCTGCTTTGCAAGCAGAAGGTCAGGAGTTCGATTCTCCTATGCTCCACAGCCCGGAACCCGGCACCGTGATGGTGTCGGGTTTCTTTGTTGTTTGGTGCATGCACCGTTCCTGACACGTTTGCTACTTAGCCCTAGAAGCGCTTCACCAGCACCACATGGCCCTCCGACTCACCGACCGGCTCGAACCCCATAAATAAGTAGAGCCGGTGCGCACGCTCATTGGCCAGGGCCACCGAGAGCGAGACGCCGGGAGCGCCTAAGTCGCGGGCGAGCTCCGTGGCAGCGCGAAGAAGTAAAGTGCCCACGCCCTGCGAGCGGTAGCGCGGCTCCACAGCAAGGGCGAGCTCCGGAATTCCCTCTTCCACGTGCCCGTAGCCGTGGCGCTGCTCAGTTCCCCAGTTCAGCCACACGCCACCAGCGGGAACGTTGCCCTCCCACGCGATGAAGCCGCCGCGGGAGGGCTCCCATCCGGCGAGGTAGTAGTCGAAGTCGGCGTCGAATTGCGGCGTGAGCTCCTTGTGCTCCTCACCGAAAGTGTCCGTGAGGAAGTTGAGGCGGGCCAAGTAGGTGCGGTCCGCCTCGCTTAAGGGGCGCAGTTCGAAATCAGACATGGTGGCCAGCTTAGTGGCCGTGCTCCCACTGCGCATAAGCCTTGGCATAGCGGCCGCCGAGCGCCATGAGGGAGGCGTGCGTGCCGTCCTCTACGATTTCGCCCTGCTCCATCACGATTATGCGATCCGCCTCGCGGGCCTGGTCTAAGCGGTGAGCCACCACCAACGCAGTGCGCCCGCGGGTTACAGCACGTGCCGCAGACTCCAGCACCGCAGCATGCTCGGAGCCGGCTTCCGACGTCGCCTCATCCATGATGAGCACCGGCGGCTGACGCAAAATCATGCGCGCCAGCGAAATTTGTTGTGAGGCCTCCGCTCCGATTTCCTCGTTACCTGCGCCGATGAACGTATCGAGACCGTCAGGCAGCCAGCGCGAGGACTCGTCCAGGCCGACTTCGTGCAACGCCGCCCACAATTGGGCGTCGGAGGCGCCGGGGAGGGCGAGGAGGAGGTCGTCGCGAAGCGTGCCGGAAAACAGGTGAACCTCCTGGGTGATGAGCGCGACGTGCTCGGTCACCCACGTGTTGGGAACCGTGGCGGTGTCCACCGCATCGAGGTGAATGGTGCCGGTCGTGGGGTACTGCAGGCCCGCCACCAGCGCCGCCAGAGTGGACTTGCCCGCACCCGAGGTGCCCACCAGCGCGGTCGTGGTACCAGCCTCCAAGGTGAGGTCTATGCCGTGCAGAACCTCCGCGCCGCCGGGGTAGGAGTAGGTGACGCCGTCGATGCGGATCGCTGGCGCAGCCGAAAGAGAGTCCTGCTCTTGGTCCGGAACATCACTGCTCAACAGCGCCAACGCAACCGCGCGGCCTAGGGAAGTGACCGCATGCTGGATCTCACCGGCAAAGAACAAGATGTTGAATACGTGCACCTCAAGGCGCATGATCAGCAGCACCGCGGCCGCCGCCTGGCCCTGCGTGACCCAGTCCCAGACCACCATCGGCACTGACATGGACAGGGTTCCGAGCAGCAGCACCGCGAAGCTAATGGAGCCCTGTCCGATGATGCGGTTGATGAGCGGGACCTTATCGCCCCAGGCCTGCACCGTATCCCAGGAGTAGCGCTCCATGCGCTGCTCGGCCCAGCCGCCGAGCTTGAATTGGCGCAGGGTGTCCAAGGCGCGGATGGTGTCGAGCAAGACGTTGTTGCGGCGCGCCTCGACGGAGGAGACCTCATTTGCTATCTCCGGGATGTCGCGGATGGTGCCTTTGATGAACGGGTACATGATGAGCACCGCCAACGCGAAGATCAGCAGGTAAGCCGGGTGGATGAGCACCATGCTCAGCGCGGTGAGTGGCAGGATGAACAGGGTGACGGCCAGGCGCTCGCCCATCATGGAGATAGAGGTGACCACGGTGTCGATGTCCTTGGACAAACGCGTAATCACGTTGCCCGTGCCCAGCTCCATCACGCGGGGAACCGGCGCACGCAGCACCGAATCCAGCGCCGCGGTGCGCAGGTCCACGGCTAGGCGCCGCGTCTTGGCATTGATCATGTAGCCTCCGATGGCGCGGCCGGTAACCTCCGCGATAAGCGCTGCGGCAATGATGCCTAGCGCCGCGAGCATCGCTGGGCGACCCGAGCCGATGACAGGCAGCTCCATTCCTTGGATGATGTCCACCACGCGGCCCAAGACCTGGGAGCCTAAGTTCATCATCACGATGGTGACGGTGAAAACGGCAAAGACCAGCAGCATCTTCGGGCGCGTTGGCGCCGAGGGCAAAGTCTTGAGGAAGCGCCACGATTCGCGCGCTGAAGCCGGCGCGAGTGCATCTGCACGAGACTGACTCACAGCGCCACCACTTTGTCCGCGTTGGCGGCCCACGTCGGGGCGGCGGTTATCACCACGGTCACGCGCCCGCGGCGCAGCTTAGCCACGCGCTCAGCCACGGTGGCCAAGGTCAGGGAGTCGAGACCCGTGGTGGGATTATCGAGCACGAGCACCTCGGGATCCTGCGCGAGCGCACGGGCAAGAGCCACGCGCTGTCGCTGGCCACCGGAAAGGTTCAGGCCGGCCTCGCCGATAGGGGAGTCAGGCAGAGTGCCGTCGTGCCCAAAGCCGCCCAGGCGCGTCACGATGTCGCCGCAGGCGGCAGCCTCCAGCGCAGCGTGCACCTGCTGTGCGGGGAGGGTGCCAAGCGGGTCAATGTTATCGGCCAGGGTGCCCTCCAAAACTGAGATGCGGTGCGGCGGGCAAAGAGCACCGTGGGCGGAAAGGTGGGTGGTCCAGGCGTCGACAAGCGCGCGGCCCTTAGCCGTCTCCGGTATCCACACGTTGAGCCCTGGTTCAAGGTCTACCGGGGTGCCCTGCTTGGCGACGTCCCCTTTGCCCAGGTCCTGCAGCAACTCACCCACGCGTTCCACCGACGCCTGGCCCTTTGCCCAGTTCTCTGTGAGATGGCCGAGCGACAAGCCCAACGCGGTGAGCGCGGGAGGAGCGAGCATCGTAATAGACATCATGCCGCCTGGCTCGATGTTTCCTTCGAAGGTCTGCCAGGCCGTCCACGTGAGAAGGAAGACGGCAAAAAGGGTGGGCACCATTTGGCGCAGCCACGACAACAGGACGCTTAGGCGCAGTTCGCGGAGCATCGAAATAAGGGCGTCGTGGGCAGCCAGAGTGAAGCGTTCTTTGGCCACCTCGTTGGCTCCGAGACCTTTGATGACGCGCGAGCCTTGGGCAAAGTCAGTGGCTAGGGCCAACGCAGTGTTTTCCTTGGCGCGCCGGGCAGATGCAACGCCCGTCAGGGGCTTTGCGGTGGCCCACGAAGCAATGGCGGTCAGGATCGCGCCCACGATGAGCCCGAGGGAAACCACCCAGGAAATCGGAGCCAGGCTGAAGATGGCGCCGATGAGATATCCCGCCATGAAAAGCGGGAAGTTAAGCACCTGCTTGAGTTGGCCGATGTAGTGCGAGTCCTCGTCCATCGTGTTGAGGAGGCGGCCGGGGCTGAGTCCTTTGGTGGAGGCGTCGAGAAGCTTGTGTAAAAGGCCCAAACGCAAGGTATGCGTGGTGCGAGCTTGGCTAAGATCCGTGAAGGCGTCCGCTGTGGCCTCCGCTAGGTACATGATGTAGAGCAGCAATGCCGTGACCAGTACGGGAACGCCCAGTGTTCGCCAGGAAGGATCGCTGAATGCGTACTGCGTGGCCTGACCAATGACCACGGAGACCAGCGCACCCAACGGTGAGTTGATGGCGGCCGCTATGAGTAGGCCCACCACGCCAACAGGCTGGGCAAACAGCAGCCGCCGAGTGGCAGCACCAGGCTTTGCCCAATTGGTGGTTTCGGTGAGAGAAGTTTCCCCGGTGGGAGGCTGATCTGGTAGATACCAGGACCAGGTTTTCATGCGAGGATAGACAGTCATAGCTGCATATCCTATAAGAAAAGGTCGCCTTCTAATTCACTAGAAGGTGGCCGTTAAGGGCTGTTAAGCGAGGTGATAATTCGACACGTCGTAACCCGAGAACTCGCGGTCGATGCCACTGTCATCCACGGAGTGGAACGTGGTGCCGTTCTCGATAGCAAAGCGGAGATTGTCTACCCGATGCGAAGGATCGCCGCTGACGGAACCAGCAGGGAAGTAGTAGGTCGCACCGCTCTTGAGCTTGACAATGAGGGACTCGAAGCTCATCAATTCTCCTTGGGATTGTTTCGAGGTACCCAAAAATTCAATCAGCTTCGAGCCCGTCAAGCAAAGGATTGAGATCCAGACAACGTTTGCTTTACCCCCTTAAACGGGGTGGATTTACTCTTGCTCGTTGGTCTGCAGGCGGTGCTTGCCCTCGTCATCGCGGTCATCGGTGATGCGGGAGGTATCGGCGTCGGCAGCAGCCTCGGCTTCTTCCTTGTGCTTAGCTAGTTGCTCATCGATGGAGCCCAAGAGCTCTTCGTCGCGCTCGACGACGCTCTCTTCCGCGAGGTCGGAGACCTTGTGGTCGTCCTCGGTGGTGGAGGTGTAGACCAAGGTGGAGCCCTCAGCTGCGGCATTGGCACCGGTGGTGAAGTCCTCGACGCGCGGCGGAAACTCGGAAGCCTCTTCCTTGCGGATCTTGAAGAAGTAGTAGAGGCAGCCACCGATAGCGGAGA
Organism: Corynebacterium sp. HMSC06C06; assembly: GCF_001807295.1. Classification (NCBI taxonomy): domain Bacteria; kingdom Bacillati; phylum Actinomycetota; class Actinomycetes; order Mycobacteriales; family Corynebacteriaceae; genus Corynebacterium; species Corynebacterium sp. HMSC06C06. Next base: position 36,782 of record NZ_KV788458.1, on the reverse strand, counting down.
TCAGGGCGAGGATCAGCGCGAACGGCCAGAACTTGGAGCTCTTCTTCTCCTTGCCGAAGTTGATGTTCTTGAGCTTCTTAGCGCTGCGCTTCTGGGCCTTGTCAGCAGCCTTGCGTGCGGCCTTTGCCTGCTTGCGGGACTGCTTCTTGACGTCCTTCTGTGCCTTCTTCTGGGCCTTCTTTGCGTCCTTGCGAGCTTCATCGAAGCGCTCGGAAGCCTGTTTGCTAACTTCCTGACCCCGGTCCTTGAGCTCCGCGATGCTACGCTCCAAGCGATCGTGGGCTGCCTGGGTGACGGCGCCGGCGCTGCGGCGAGCCTCAGGGAAGGCGTCCTTGCTGCGCTCTTCTACCTCTGCTGCCGCAGCTTCCAGGGCGGTGTAAGCCTCGAGAGCTTTCTCGTCGCGGTAATCCTTAAACCTCTTCCACAGGTTGGTGGCCAGGCTGACGGAAGCGGAAATTGCGGTGGGGTTCATGCGAACGCTCCTTAAATTAGCTTTATCGTGTGCTTCTCACCAGCGTAGTGACGGGCGTTAAGGCCCGCCACTATACGTATGAAGGAAAAGCAAAGGGTCACCCCTGCATGATGCGGTGGTGACCCTTGTTGCGCTTGATTATGACTTAGCGGGCGAGAACGTGATCGGTCAGGATCCGGGCTACGCCGATGTTGCCGTTGTGGGTTAGGTGGTTGAAGAAGTTGTGCGGTTCGGAGAACTCAAAGACGCCGGCCGTCCAACGCATGCCAGCTGGGGCACACATGTTGTGCTCAATGGTTGCCGAGCGTAGGTCGAAATAGTTAACGCGGGATTCTTGTGCGGCCTGGAATAGTGCAAAGTTAACGTTGTCTTCAACGTTCCTGACCACGCCGAGGGCGGAGAGGTTGGTGCCGAGGTTCGGGTTTTCCTTCACTCGTACCGGGCACAGGGAGCCGTTGGCAGCCGAGAATGCTGGGTAGCCCACCAAGGTGATCTTGGCATTAGGAGCTGCGGTACGAATACGTCCGATCTCATTGCGCATCGCGGTCTTGAAGGCAGTGCGATTGGGATCAACGATGAAGTTTGTGGAAGTGATGTCATTGAATCCGAATTGAATGAGAACGTTGCGGGTTCCTGGATTCAAATCTCGAGTGGCAAGCGCGTGGTTGACCTGCTCCGTGAAATCGGGACGAGGGGTGTTTCCCGCGGCTGCGGCGCCAGAGCAGGAGTAGTTGATAACGCGCTGGCCGGAGGCAACGGCGAGCTCACGGCCAACGGTGGACGCGCCCTGCGGGCAGCCCTGTGGGCTTGGTGCGCCAGGATCGCTGTTGATCTTCATTGCGCTCGACATATTTGCAATGCCCGAACCGATCTGGTCGAAGGTGGGGTTGGCAAACATGGAGTCACCAAACATGAGCGTCTGTGCCTATTGTGCGGAGGCTGCAGCGGTGCCGAGTGACGCCGTGGTCAGGGCTGTGGTCAGAGCTGCGGCGCAGGCGGCAGTGATCTTGCTAAGCAGTTTGTGAGTGAGGAGTTTTTTCATGGAGAGACAGTCTGGTTCGGGTTCTTTTCTTATTTGGTTTTAGTACCAAGTCCACTTGGCATGATGGGTAATCCCACCGGATGTTACGGAAGTAACAGTGGTTGTAAAGCTCAAAGCCTTTTAGCCCTAGCCTGGAGAGCCGGATTAACCCTAGCCTGTAGAGCCGGACTTTTGCACGTAATAAGAGCTGACTACTAGACAGCTTGGTACGCAACCGCCTATTTTTATTCGTGCCAATTTTCAAAAAGACTGCAGGCACGCCACTTTTAAAAGTACTATTTAATAAGTTACTCTTCCCCGAAAAATGGACAGCTTGGTACATTTCATCGCAGGCAAAATCCGTTGACCAGTAAGGGAGGTGAACATGACTCCGCGTCTATCCGCTTCAGCACCACTAGACCAATTCAGTGAAGTATCTGTTAAGCCGCGCCAAAGGACCGCGCTCTCTTTCGAGGTGATTCCACCGCGCAACGACGCTGATGCGAGCACTACCGCCGAGCTCCTGCGGGTGTTGCAGGGGTACAACCCGGACTACATTGCGGTGACGAGCTCACAGCGCTCCGGATGGCTGGAAGGCACCGCGGCATTCATCGAACAAATCTCACGCACCACGTCCATGCGCCCGCTTGCTCACCTCGCCTGCACGGCTGGCACGCGGGAGGAGCTCATCGGCTGGATCGATGCGCTTGTCGACGCCGGCGTGCGCGGCCTGCTCGCCCTTCGCGGCGACCTGCCCGAAGGCGGCATGCCGGCGCACTATCTGCAGCATGCCGACGAGCTGGTCCGGCTCATCCGCCACCGCGAGGCGGGCCAAGCCGCACGTTTCGCCGCAGGCAGCCTCGCGGTGGGGGTGGCTTGCTATCCCAACGGCCACGCGGAGTCCGCGAACCTCGACGAGGACTTCGACGTTCTGCTCGCCAAACAGCGGCTCGGCGCGGACTTTGCCATCACCCAGCTTTTCTTCGACGCCGAAGACTACGCCCGCTTTGCCCAACGCGCCCGGCTGGCCGGCGTGCGTATTCCGCTCATCCCGGGAATCATGCCGATGACCAGCGTGGCCCGGCTCGAGCGAATGGCCAAGCTGTCCGGGTTGCAGGTCCCACCCCGTGTGCGGGCCGCACTCGCGGCAGTATCGACCCCAGATGAAGAACATGAAATCGGAATGGAACTCACCGCCGAGCTGACTCGAAGCGTACTGCGCTCAGGGGCAGACGGCCTCCATATCTATACCCACAACAACCCTCACATCACTCAAGACCTTTTGAATCGAATTGGAGTACACCCATGAACGCACCATTTCCTAAGGCCACCATCGAAGGCTACCCACGCGTCGGCGCGAACCGCGAGCTCAAGCGCGCACTAGAGGCCTACTGGTCCGGCAAGATCGACGCCGAGACCTTTGAGTCGGCAGCGCACTCGCTGCGTCTTGACACTTATGCGCGCCTGCGCGACCTCGGGCTTAACGAGGACTACGCCATCCCAGCAGACGTGGCTTATTACGACCACGTCCTCGAGACCGCGCTGACCGTTGGCGCGGTGCAGGGAGAGACCCTCGATGACGAGTTCCGTCTGGCCCGTGGCAATGCCGACTCCGCGCCTCTCGAAATGACTAAGTGGTTCGACACCAATTACCACTACATCGTCCCGGAGATCGCCGATGACCAGACGTTTAACGCCCGCCCGCAGCGCGTTCTCAAGATCGTGGAAGAAGCTCGCAATGCCGGCTACGCCGTGCGTCCCGTGCTCGTGGGTCCGGTGACCTTGCTGGCTTTGTCCAAGCAGGCAGACGGATCGAGCACGCAGCCGCTCGAGCACCTTGATGCCGTGGTCGATTCCTATATATCTGTCCTCGAGCAGCTCCACGCCGCCGGGGTGGAGTGGGTACAGCTCAACGAGCCCGCGCTGGTCGCGGATCTTGCCGCGGCTGACGACGCAGCCCTTGCCCAGGCACTCCTGAGCGCTTACCGTCGTATCCTCGCGGCGGAAAAGCGCCCGCAGGTTTACCTGACCACGCCTTATGGCTCGGTGCGCAAGGGTCTGGACGCCATCAACGAGCTGCAGCCGGAGGCGGTGCAGGTGGATCTTTCCGTGGGCACCCTCGCGCTGGATCCGAGCTACCTGGAGCGCGTGGCTGGACTGAAATCCCACCTCAGCGCCGGACTGGTTGACGGCCGCAACGTCTGGGCGGCAAATCTGCGTGACCTGCGAGCCAAGCTGGAGACCCTTCCGGGCGCATCGGTAACCACCTCGGTCTCGCTGCAGCACGTTCCGCATACCGTGGAAGCAGAGACTTCGCTTCCCATTGACGTGGCCAACTGGTTCTCCTTCGCCAATGAAAAGGTGCGCGAGGTCGTCGCCCTGAGCTCCGGCCCGCTTGCAGCACCGGAGGCGTATGCCCAGGCCGACCGTGCAGTGCGCACCCGAGCCGAGTCGGCCCGTACCCACAACGAGGCGGTGCAAAACCGCACCGCGCAGTTGCCGGAGGGCGAGGTGCAGCGGCAGCCGCTGTTCGCCGAGCGCAATGAAGCGCAAAAAGCTCTTGGCCTGCCGCTGCTGCCGAGCACGACCATCGGTTCCTTCCCACAAACGCAGGAGATTCGTGCGGCACGTGCGGCTCACCGCAAGGGCACGCTTTCCGACGCCGCCTACGTCGACGCCCTGCGCGACGAGGTCAAGCAGGTCATCGAGCTGCAAGAACGCCTGGGCTTGGACGTGCTGGTGCACGGCGAGGCAGAGCGCAACGACATGGTGCAGTACTTCGCCGAGCTGCTCGACGGCTTCGTGGTCACCGAGAACGGCTGGGTCCAGTCTTATGGCTCCCGCTGCACCCGCCCGCCAATCGTGGTGGGCGACATCTCCCGCCCGCAAGCGATGACGGTGGAGTGGGCACGCTATGCGCAGTCCCTGTCCGAGAAGCACGTCAAGGGAATGCTCACCGGTCCAGTAACCATCCTTGCGTGGTCCTTCGTGCGCGATGACGTTAACCAGTCCGTCTCCGCGGATCAGCTGGGTGTGGCTCTCGCCGACGAGGTGCGTGATCTCGAAGAGGCTGGCATCGACATCATCCAGATTGACGAGCCCGCCCTGCGTGAACTGCTGCCACTGCGAGAGCAGGATCGCAAGGCCTACTTGGACTGGGCGGTGCGTTCCTTCCGACTCGTTGCTTTGGAGGCAAAGCCCACGACGCAGATTCACACGCACCTGTGTTACTCAGAGTTCGGCCAAATCATCGATGCGGTCGCTGGCCTTGACGCCGATGTCACCTCCATCGAGGCGGCGCGTTCCCGCATGGAGCTCCTCGAAGACATCGACGACAAGTTCCACTCCGAGATCGGCCCAGGCATCTATGACATTCACTCGCCGCGCATCCCATCCGTGGCGGAGATGGCAGAGCTCATCCGCGCGGCCCTGCGCAACGTTCCAGTCGAGCGCCTATGGATCAACCCGGACTGCGGCCTGAAGACCCGCGGCTACGACGAGACCGAGGCCTCGTTGCGCAACATGGTCTTGGCCCGCGAAGAGGTGCTCAGCTCACTCGTTCCCGCCTAGAAGCTCAGCTCGTCCAAGCTCGAAATCTCGCCCGAGCCGTCGCGTTGCAGGTACACCGCCTGCAGCCCGGCGGCGCGGGCGCCTTCGACGTCGTTAGCCAGGGAATCGCCCACCATGAGCGTGTGCGCAGGCTCGCTTCTCAGCACGCGGCAACCCTCGTGGTAAGCCGCAGCCTGCGGTTTGGGAATGCCCAAATCTACGGCGGCAATCAGTTGCACTTCCGGAAGATTAAGTCCGCCCGCGCGGAGCTTGCCCTCCTGCATCTCACGGGCACCATTGGTGAGAATCCCAACGTTTAGCCCAGCCGCCAGTGCGCGGCGCAACGCAGGTAGAGCATCCGGAAATGCCCGCCAATTGCGCTGATATGCAGCCAGGTAGCCGTCGTAGGCGGCGAGGGAGGCGGCGTCGTCAAGCGTCTGCCCCAGAAACTCGCGGCAGCGTTCAATGCGTTGCCCCTGGTGCGTGACCTCTCCACGCTCATAAGCACTGAACCATTTGCGCTCGAGGGCGGAGAAACGCGCGTGCTGGCCCTGCGCAACGCCTAGCTCTGCACACCATTCATCCAACGCGGCGTGCATGGCGGAGGTGTGGTCCATGAGGGTGTCGTCGAGGTCGAAGAGCACGGCGCGAATCATGGGGATAAGCATAGTGATCGCTTAGGGCGTTATGTCATTTGCGGCGCGCGAGCAAGAAATTCCATACAATGGTCAGCATGACTCAGAAGACCGCAACTGCAACGATGCACACCAATCACGGTGATATCGTTATCGACCTTTTCGGTAACCATGCACCGGTAACTGTGGAGAACTTCGTCGGCCTGGCCAAGGGCGAGAAGGACTACTCCACCCAGAACGCAAAGGGCGAGCAGTCCGGCCCGTTCTACGATGGCGCAATTTTCCACCGCATCATCGACAACTTCATGATCCAGGGCGGCGACCCAACCGGTACCGGCCGTGGCGGCCCTGGCTACCAGTTCCAAGACGAGTTCCACCCAGAGCTGCAGTTCGACCGTCCGTTCCTGCTGGCCATGGCTAATGCCGGCCCAGGCACCAACGGTTCCCAGTTCTTCATCACGGTGGCTCCGACTCCGCACCTGAACAACCACCACACCATCTTCGGTGAGGTCACGGACCCGGCTTCCCAGGATGTCGTTTCCAAGATTGCCAAGGTTGCAACTGACCGCATGGACCGTCCGCGTGAGGACGTCATCATCGAGTCCATCGAGATTGCATAAGAGCTCCTGCGTTGAGCCCACCGCCACTTTTTAGTGGTGGTGGGCTCCTTCCAGTTTTGGGGGAAAGTTGAAGAACTACATCAAACAAGCGCCCGTCACCGCAGCAATCGTAGCGGTGTGCTTTCTGGCTTGGGCAGTGACAGCTATCCAGTCCCGCTCTCTTTCAGGGTCCTACTATGACTCTTCTTTGGCTTATGCGTGGACTCTGTGGGGGCCAGAGTTTGCCGCCGCCCCGGCCACGGCCATCACGGCCGGCTTCATGCACATCGACGTCGGGCATCTGACACTCAACATGTGCCTTCTCGTCTTTATCGGGCGCGAGATCGAGCAGGCACTTGGGCATGCGCTTTATGCGGCGAGCTATGTGGTCTCCGTCTTGGGCGCCTCCGCGGCTGTGCTGTGGATGGACTACGACGCGCCGACTGTGGGGGCGTCGGGCGCGCTTTATGCCTTGCTGGCGATGCTGGTGGGTGTTTACCGCAGCCGAGGAATGGATCTGCGCGCGCCCATCTTCTTGGTGCTCGCAAATGTGGTTTACACGTTCATCATGAGTGGCGTCTCCTTGTGGGGACACCTGGGTGGGCTTTTAATCGGCATTGTGCTGACTCTGTTCCTGTTTTCGCGCCGGAAGGCTGTGCACTGGATTGGAGTTGCTGCAGTGTTCGGGGTTGTCGGCGTGTTGTTGGCCTTGAGAGCTGGGCTTTGGGGATAACTCCGGCGAGTTATTCACCAAAACGCTTGTGCGAAAGAATTTCACAGTAGTTATCCACAATGTGGATAACTACATTTTTGTAATTTACCGAACGCATGGCCGGAGTTTTGCCTGATAACGCAGGCAAGAAGACTTACATCCTTGTAATTTAGCCCTTGTGGAAGTGGGTGAAAACAGTTATCCACAGGCTGTGGAAGAAACCTGGGGAATTTGATTTTCACAGAGTTATCCCCAGCCTGTGGATAACTTTCCTCCCATCTTGTTGGCAACTCGGGAAAAGGGGGCAGAAGCGGGTGTGTACGAAAGGACATTTTCGAGTGTTTCTCGAATGGCAATTAGCTGGGAAAAGCCTGTAAAGATCCAGCTCAAGGGGCAATTATCCGAAAGTATCTGAGGTATTGAAGGATGCGATGGTGGCCGCCTAGCGTCATGTGAGTAGTTCACAGCGCGTGGAGGGAGAGACCGTGCCGCTGTGAACCTCAAACTGCAAAAAATAGTGAATAAAAGGAAACGTAGCGATGCGCATTCCCCGCCTCCATCTCAGCTACTACGTAGCAGCCGCCGCGCTGTCTGCGGCAAGCCTCGTTGCCCCTGCTGCGGCGCACGCAGAGATCCCCGCCATGCCACAGGGCTATCCGATTGAGAATCTCTACCAGGAGTGCAGCCCAGCAGAAGCTACTGCAGCGGGTTATCCGGATTGGCATTTTGGTGAAACTGGCCGCCGTTACCTTTCGGATGGCACCATCCAGTTCACCAACACCACCAAGCAGACGGTTCCGTACACCGCCACCATCGAATCCGGCACCAATCACGAGATCGAAGCAAACTCTGCCGCCAAGTGGCCTTCCAACTGGAACACCACCGCAAAGACAGACATCGGTCTGACTCTGTCTAACGGCTGGATAGAGGGGGAAACCATCGGGCCCATCAAGCTTGCGCCTGGCGATTCCTTCCGCGTGGAATACGGCACCGTGGAAAAAGACTTCATTTCCATGTTCGTGGACTGTAAGGATGGCATCTATACCAATATCCCAGGTGCAAATGTCATCAGAGGTACCGCACCGGCCGAGCGTTATGCCTGGGCAACCGTAATCCACGCCGACGGCACCGTTGATGACCAAGCGCTTGAGATTCCTTCCCGCGCGCCGGGTGCGAACAGCAAGGTTGTTGATGGTGGCTACAATGCCGTCTCCGGCCCAAGCCTGGAGAAGATTGCCGATGAAAAGCAGGACCATGTGGTCAAACCTGCTACCGAACTGCAGCGCGAGAATTGGCCGCGCAAAGGCGAAGAGTGCACCGCTGGCGATATGCAGTGGTACCCGAACGCTATTGAGGGCGTAGCTCCTACCTTCCGAAAGCCGGGCTATTCCCAGGACTTCATGAACTGGACTGAGGCTGACTACACCTATCGTGGCATCACCGACCACCTGGTGGGCGCGCAGTACAACGGCCAGATGAACTGGCTGGGCAATAAAGGCCGCCTGCCGGAGGGCTGGCTCGGCTCCATCGGTGCCGCACAGCGTGCCTACATGCCGGTGGGTACCGCATTGGCGCCACTCGACCTTAAGCCAGGTGAGCGCGCACGCATCGAGTACGGCACCACCATGATGCGCGTGAACTACAGCGAGCTGCACTGTGGCCGCGACGGTAAGTACAGCCTCGTTCACGACTTCAAGCAGGCCTCCGCGCCGGCAGGTTTCTGGGCAGAAGCCACCGTCACTGGCAAGGATGGCTCGACCCGCAAGGTTGACGTCACCCCAGATGAGTGGCGTGACCTACCAGTTGCGACCCAGACCGCTTATTAACACCACGACACTGCCTACCAACCCCACTGTTTTTCTCACTAAATAGGAGTACATCATGCGCTTTAACCGCACTCTCGCCCTGGCAGCATCCGCAATTGCTGCAACTTCCATCGCCGCTGCACCAGCAATGGCACTGCCTGCCGTCAACCATGGCGCTGCTAACCCGACCACCATCGGTGAAAAGTGCGTCAACCCAGGCGATACCGGCCAGACCGTTGAGATTGTCCGCACCTACTTTGATGGTTCCGCAGGCACCTGGACCGTCTCCAATTACAACGCTGAACCGCTGCCACTGACTCGTTCCATCAAGGAGACCAAGACCAAGACCTGGAATGTTTCCGCAGGCGTTGACTTCGACATCCTGAAGCTGGTCAACATCAAGTTCAGCGCGGGCTACACCGATTCCCAGACCTACGAAGTAGGAGAGACCGTCGGTCCGTACAACGTTGCTCCAGGCAAGACCGCCGTCATGCGTGCGGGCTGGGTTGTCTCCGACTTTGCAGGTGAGAAGACCGTGTGTGGCCAGGACGGAACCTGGCAGGGTACCGGCGAGACCTTCACCGCATCTCTGCCAGCAGAGCGCCACGTTGAGGTTTCTACTCGCGACAACATGAAGTTCAACTAGGGGAGGCAACTGTGCGCAAGTTTGCACGCATCGCCGCAGCATTGCTGGTGGCAGTAAGCGCGGCCACTCCGGCTGCGCAGGCTGTCGACGGCGCGGCTTCCTACCGCCTGCCGCAGCGCTGGAACGATGACTACAAGCCGGGCACGCACTGTGCAACACCGGGCGCACAGGGCACCTATGTCACGGCGGAGCGCATGTGGTTTAAGCAGACTGACGCTGCCAGCGTGGCTAATCGCAACGACTACACTGTTCCAGTTAGCCACACCGTGACTGATAAGCGTACGCAGACCACAGAGGTCAGCGTTTCGGTGAAGCCAATCGGTGACATTGAAAAGCACATGTCGAACGCGTTTGGCTTTAACTTCGTCCACCAGATCCATTGGAGCCTCGGTCAAAAGATTGGCCCCTACGATTTGGAAGCTAATCAGCAAGGCAAGCTCGTGTGGGGCTTTATGATGCTCGACGCGGATTCGCAGGATGTGCGTTGTTCCGAGGATCAGCAGTGGGTAGAAAAGGGCGCGCCGTACTTTGTCAGCGCACCGTACTCGCGCTATTCGGAGCTACGCATTGACGACGCCCCGGTGTATTAAGCCGTGCTTTAGCCTCAGTGCCTAGCTACCTGCCCCGCCTAAAATCTTGGTTACAAGATTTAGGCGGGTGCTTGCGTTAAAGGTGACGATGAGGCTGGAGACGTGTTTTTTCACCGAAGATTCGGAGATCTCCAGCGCTGCTGCGATCTCGGAATTCGAATTGCCCTGTAGCAGCAGCTTCAGCACGTTGATCTCGCCGTTGCTCAGCGAATGCGATTCGATGGCAGCGGCGACTGGGTCTTTACGAGGAGCATCGCCGATGTATCCCACCAGGCGGTGCATCGCTACTGGCGCTACAACGGTTCCGCCGTGGATTGCCTCCCGGACAGCATCGATGATGGATTGGGGTCGCTGATTTTTCAGAATGTAACCAGCACCGCCCTCTTGCAGGATCTTGAGCATGGTGTCATCCGAATCAAAGGATGTCACTGCCAAGAACACAGGCGGGGAGGGGTACTGCTTGATGCGGCGCAGCAAGGTGATGCCGTCCATCGTGGGCATGTGTATATCTGCCAGGACGATGTCAACATCAACTTGTTCCAGCATTGAGAGGCATTCTGCGCCATTGGCTGCCTCAGCTACCACCGAGATGTCATCGGTGGTTTCGAAATAAAGTCGTAGCGATGAGCGGACCAGCGGGTCATCATCAACGAGGAAGACTCGAATGGACATCGAGGTTTACTTGCGGTACTTTGCGCACCACCAACGCTGCGGGCTGGTGGAGCAGCGGAAGAGGTTGGCAGCGTCTTCCGCCATGGAGGTGTAGTAGGTGAAGCCACCGGTGTAGGCGGTCTCGTTGGTGGTTTCAGTTTGAGTGGCAGACTCAGCGGAGCTGGAAGAACCGAAAGAAGAAGCAGCGCTAGCAAATGGGGTGCTCGTCAAGCAAAGGACCGCACCGGCTGCGGCTGCAACGGAACGAAAACGCATGTAGATACTCCTATTGGGACGGGAAATAAAGACGATGGGCCTTAGCCTACTACAAGGTAAGTTTATCTGCGCACCATACTTGAAAGCGGGATGTATAGCGTGCTAATCCACATTCCGTTTTTAGGTCCGCTGCTAAAAGTGCCGTTGGCTGCTGCGACACGTTTTTGAATTTCGGAAATGCCCAATCCGGTGGTTATGTGTTGATCGGCCTGTGCTTTGGCGATGACAGAGCGAATTTGGATATCGATGCCGCGGTGGTTGCGTTTGAACACGATGGCAATTTGTGAGTCTGCAGCGGTGTATTTGATGAGGTTTGCACAGAGCTCTGAAAAGACCAAATGCAGGTCATTGGGCAGCGCCATGGTTCGCGCTAGTTTTCCGAGTCTGCCTTCCACGGTGCAATCAAACCCATGGCTGTGCAGGAAGGACTGCATCTCTTCGAGCTCTTCAGCAGCGGTTGAACGTGCTTTCTTGAGCAGAGGTTCGTCTTCGTTCTTCATCAGGCGGAGTAGATCGCGGACTTCACCCATGGCCTTGCGTGCGTCGTCGGCGATAGCTGCGGAGTTTTCTTTTAGTTTTGGGTCGGTGCCCATGAGTCCGAGAGTCTCCGAGCGCATGACCACCGAGGTTAATGTGGTGGCCACTGAATCATGCAAGGTGGTCATCAGCGCGTGCCGGTATTCCTGGCTACGCTGTTCAGCCGCTTGCTGGCGCTGACGTGCCTTCTTTAGCGAGACACCAACGATGATTCCCGCGACATTGAAGGCAGCCACTAACAAGAAGCTAAAGAGATCCAGCGAAGCCAGCACGCCTTGGGTTGGATCGACAATTGAGAGTAGGACCAATACGAGCCCGGGGATAACGGCGTGAGTCCACGGGCGTCGGTAGGAAATAAGTCCTACGATCACTGCACTCCATGCTAGAAGCAAAAGGGAGCGCCATTCGGGATGCCATCCACAAATAGCAAAAAGCACGCTATATGCCGCAGCCGCCCACAGCGGGTGGTTCATACCGAGCGGGGTAAGAGCCACGCCGAGGGCCGCTAGCAATAGCGCGCCAGGGGAGAGGAATTGCGGATCGGTGGCCACGGTCAGCATCACCACGATGATGCAGCCGACGCCAGCGAAACGATAGAACCTCGTAGAGTTCACGGTCTGGGGATGAAGTCTAGCGCCAGCCCATGGTCATCAGGAGGCCGATGATGGCTAGGCCGAAACCGATGCCGTAGTTCCAGGCGCCGAGCTCCTGCATGAACGGGATGGACTCGCCAGCCAGGTAGTTAACCACGAGCCATAGCAGGCCGATGACCATCAGGCCCAGCATGATGGCGATGTACCACTTCGGCGTGCCCTCGGAATTGATCTTGACCGGAGTGCGGTTGGCCGCAGAGCTAGAGGACTGCGGAACGCCCGAGCTCTGGGTGATCTTTGACTTTGGCATTGCTAAACCTTCAACTTTTCTTTAGGCATTCTTTTTAACGGTTACTTTAGCAGGCGAAATTCGTCTGCTACTAGCGTGGGAGCAGCGCCGAGGCGTTGAACTCCCAAACGCGGAGCTCCACGGTTGCGTTCTTGCGGATGAGGTCGCCCGGGTTAACGGAGGCCCAGCCGACGCGGCCGTTATCCACCAGCGCACCGGTAGGAACAACGGGGCCGGTACGCACGCTACCCTGCCAGCCGGCAGAGCGCAGCGCGGATTCAGCCTCAGAAGGCGTCTTGTGCAACAGGTCCGGTGCCGTAATGAGCATGCCATTGGAGACCTCAATCGTGACGGTCTCACCCTTCGCCAGTTTCCTGCCTTGGTTGCTCACCGACACCACCCGGTCTTCCGGCTCCTGCGAGTCAACGACGTTCACGTTGACCTTGAAGCCAACGGACTCCAGCATGCTGACAGCGCGTGCTTGTGGCATGCCGGTGACGTCTGGAACCTGAGCTTCTTCCTTGCCCTTAGACACGGTGACCTTAACCTTTGAGCCCTTGGAAAGCTGCGAGCCGCCGGCTGGGTTCTGCGAGACGATCTGACCAGCCGGCGCGTCGTCGTTGGTCTCCTCGATCTTGTCGTTGAGGGAAAGACCGGCGTCGGAAAGCGCCTTGCCTGCCTCTTCCAACGTCATTCCGGAGAGATCCGGGACATCAGTGATCTCGTCGCCCGAGGAAACGGTCAGCGTCACAGAAGAGCCTTTTTGCAACTCAGAGCCCGGAGCCGGATTGATGCGAATGACCTTGTTGCGGTCAATGTCGGGATTAGCCTCTTCATTGACAGTGACCAAAAGGCCCATCTTCTCAAGTTCTGCCACAACCTCATTGCGCGGACGCTTTTCCACCTTCGGCACCACGACCATGTTGGCGCGCGCCGCAGCGTCTTCGCGTTGCTGTTGTTCGATGCGGCTTTCCTCGCGGGAGGACTGCCAGAAGTCCCAGGCAAAATAGCCCATGATGGCAACCAAAAGACCCGCTAGGAACAAAGCGAGCCATTTCAACCCGTTGCCGCCCTCGTCATCCTCAGAAGGGCGCGTGGATTTTACCGGCGCGCGGTGCTGGCCAACCGACGCATCCGCGACCGGCGCGACCATGGCCGTGGGGTGCTCTTCTACAGTGACGTGCCCGCGGGCAGCTTCGGTGAGTTGGCCATTGCCCATCCGCCTTAGGTCCTCGCCCATCTCCCACGCAGATTGGTAGCGATCCGCTGGGTGCTTGGCCATAGCGGTCAAGATGACGGCATCGATGTTGAGACGTTGCGTATCGGTTAGATGCTGCAGGTCCACGTACTGGGTTGGTGGAACTGGGTCCTCTTGGACGTGCTGGTAGGCCACCGCGAATGGTGTCTCGCCTTCGAAAGGAGTGCGGCCGGTGACCGCCTCGTACATGACACAGCCCAAGGCATAAACGTCGGAGCGGGCATCGGCAGGTTTGCCACGGGCCTGTTCCGGGGAAAGATACTGGGCAGTGCCGATGACGGCAGAGGTCTGCGTCATGGCTGAGGTGGAGTCATCCAGAGCGCGGGCGATGCCGAAGTCCATCACCTTTACCTGGCCGGTGCCAGTCAGCATGATGTTTGCCGGCTTGATATCGCGGTGGATGATTCCCGCCTCGTGGGAGGCTTGCAATGCGTCGGCGACAGGCGCCAGAATCTGTGCAGCTTCCTGCGAAGGGAGCGGACCATCTTCGCGCACGATATCGCGCAGAGTACGTCCGTTGACCAGCTCCATCACGATATAAGGGATGGTCAGGCCGTTGACGTCCTTCTCGCCGGTGTCAAACACCGACACGATGTTCGGGTGATTGAGTCTGCTGGAGTTTTGCGCCTCGCGGCGGAAGCGCTCACGAAAGTTGACGTCGCGCGCCATCTCAGGGCGCAGCATTTTTACAGCAACCGTGCGTCCCAGAACTGTGTCTTCAGCCTCGTAGACCTCAGACATGCCGCCAGATCCGATGACGTGGCGGAGGTGGTAGCGGTCATTGCCCATGTTCTAGGCACCATCCTGGGGTAGTAGTTTCTCAAAGGGGTTTTCAGGCTGCGAGTTTACTTCGGAATTAGTAGTTGGCTGTTCATTGACCTCCGTCTCCTGCTCTTCTGTGGCGGGAATTTCCTGTTCGGTGGAAGGCTCAACTGGCTGTACGGGCGTTGGAGTCTGTTGCTGTGAGGTTTTCGGCTCCACCGAGTGCGTGGTTGTTACTGTCACTTCTTCCGGAGTATCCTCCGTGGATTCTTCGGGCGTGATGACTTCAGTGGTGACAGGGCCACGGTATTCCGTCACCACGATGGACTCAGGGGTGCGGGATGTTTCTTCAGATTCTCCAGTGCCTTTGAAGAAGTTGGCGGCGAAAAATCCCAGCGCCACGAGCGCCGCAATGGCCGCGGCGATGAGCAGGCCGACGCCAAAGCCGGAGCTCTCCTCGCTTTTTTGCTGGTGTTTGGCCGCTGGGCGTGGGGTGTCTTTGACCGGCGCGTACTCAGGAGTAGCGGTCTTCGGGTTGGCCACGCTGGCCAGCAATTCCGTCGATGCGGACGGGGAAGGCTCAGCAGCGAGCGGCGCGAGCGCAGCAGACTTGGGCTGCGGCGGACGCTGGCCGTTACGCACCGCGGAGATGGCGTTGGTGAACTCGTTGCCATCGGCAAAACGGGTGGTGGGATCCTTACGGAGCGAAATTCCGATGAGCTCACGAGCAGGTGCGCTAATCGACGTCGAGAGCGCCTCCGGCGCCTGGCTGATGTGGGCAAGCGCCACGGAGACCGAGGAGTCGCCGCTAAACGGGCGCTTGCCAGCCAGCATTTCATAACCGACAACGCCGAGGGAGTAGACGTCGGAAGCCGGCGTCACGTCGAGGCCCTGTGCCTGCTCCGGGGAGACGTATTGGGCGGTGCCCACCACCATGCCCGTGCGGGTCAGCGGAACAGCGGCTGCGGCTTTCGCGATGCCGAAGTCGGTGATCTTGACCTGTCCATTTTGGGTGATCATGAGATTGCCGGGCTTGATGTCGCGGTGCACCAGGCCCATTCGGTGAATGACAGAAAGTCCGTGTGCTGCCTGCTCCATGACGTCGAGCGCTAGGGGCTCAGGCAAAGCGCCCTCGCGCGCCAGGAGATCCGCCAAAGACTCACCGCGCACGTATTCCAAAGCCATAAAGCAGAACGTACGGCCGTTGTCCTCTAGCTCACGGTAGTCATAGGTGGCCACAACGTTCTCAGAGGAGATGGACTCGGCTGACTCGGCCTCGTTCCGGAATCGGCTCAAGAACTCATCGTTGTCCGAGAACTCTGGCCGCAGAACCTTGAGGGCAACCTCGCGGTCGCCACGGACGTCGTCAGCGAGCCACACAGTAGACATGCCGCCGTGGCCGATAATCCACTGCAGCTGGTAGTCGTCGCCGATGAGATGCTGGAGATGCTCTCTGTTATCCGCATTGCTCATTACTACTGACCTCCATATGCGCGCAGAATTGCGCGCCCGATTGGGGCGGATACTTGTCCACCGGTGGCGCTCTCCCCAAGGTTGCCACCGTCTTTGACCACTACCGCGACAGCGATGTCTCGGTCTGGGTCAAAAGCCACGTACCACACGTGTGGCGCGAGGCCCTCGCCGTGCTCGGCCGTACCGGTCTTCGAGGCAAAAGTGTTGCCGTCATAGCCGTACGTCGAACGCTCCGAGCTGAGCATCAAGTCCTTGATCGTGTTCGCAACGTCTTCCTTTACCGCTTCCTTGGCTTGGCGCGGCTGGGTGGCACGGATTTCGTTCATCTGCGCATCTGTGATGCGGTTGACCAAGTAGGGCTGCATGCGCTTGCCCTTGTTGGCCACGGTTCCGGCCATGATTGCCGCCTGCAAAGCAGACATGGTGACGTCACGCTGGCCGATGGCGGACTGGGCGACCTGCGCGCCGTCGCTAAGCTCGCCCAAGTTACCTGGGGAGGTGTCGACGCCCAAGTTGTAGTTCTCGCCTACGCCGAAAGCGTCTGCGTACTTGCGTAGCTCGTCGGCACCGATGGATTCGGACATCTGCACGAAGGCAGTGTTACAGGACAACGCGAAGGCGGTCTGCAGGGTCACCGTCTGGGACCCGCCGCACATCTGATTACCGTAGTTGGTCAACTCGGTGACCGTGTCAGGCAGGACGATGGAGTTCGCGCCGGTTAGCGAAGAACTCGGGGTGAAACCGTTGTTGAGCCCGGCCGCGGTGGTGATGATCTTGAAAATCGAGCCCGGTGGCAAGGTGTCCTGCGTGGCGTGGTTGAGAAGCGGCGCTCCCGCCTGCTCCTGCAGTGCGGTCCAGGTGTCGTCGGCGTTGTCACCCAGCAGGTCATTTGTGTTGTAGCTCGGTGAGGAAGCCATGGCCAGGATCTTGCCGGTGGAAGGCTGGATCGCCACCGCGGCGCCATTGTAGCCAGGGCCGGTGAGCTGGTCATAAGCAGCCTGCTGAAGGGCAGGATCGATGGTTACCTCGACGTTGGCGCCTACCTTTTCCTTGCCGGAGATGGTGTCGAGCCAGTTCTGGGCAAGCAGCGAATCGTCAGTGCCGTTGAGGATGTCATTCTGGGAAGCCTCCAGCTGGGAAGCACCAAACTGCGTCGATAAGTAGCCTGTGATGTTGGAAAAGGCCGGGGAGTCAGTGGGGTAGGAACGCGAGTAATTGCCCTCGGAGTCCGCAGTGGACTTAGCCAAGACGGTGTCCCCTGCGAAAATCTGGCCGCGTGGGGTGGACTGCATGGCGTAGTAGCCACGCATGTTTCTCGGGTTATGCGCGTACTTGTCGTCTGAAAATGCCTGCACCACAGTGAGGTTGATCAACAGAACTGCGGTCAGAAGGACGGCGAAGAGAGAGACGAGGCGGATCGACTTATTCATCGGGTTGCCTCCTGTACAGCGGGGAGCATGGATGTGTCGCTCGGCGCGTTGCTGGTGGTCTCACGCGCCGGGCGGCGAGCTGCATTAGAGATCCGCAGCAGGATTGCCAGGAGCATGTAGTTGGCCATCAGCGAGGAACCGCCGGCGGACATGAATGGGGTGGTCAGGCCGGTCATCGGCAGCATTGCAGAAATGCCGCCAGTGACCACGAAGACCTGCACGGCCAGCGTCAAGGACAGGCCGGATGCCACGAGCTTGCCGTAGGAATCGCGGGACTTCAGTGCGGTGTTGAAGCCGCGGGAGATCAGCATGGCGAACATGATGAGCACGGCTGCCAAGCCTATGAGGCCGAACTCCTCACCGATTCCGGCGAGGATGAAGTCGGAGTGCGCGACCGGCACGATCTCTGGGTGGCCCTGGCCCAAGCCGGTGCCAGAGATGCCGCCCGAGGACATGCCGAACAATGCCTGGGATAACTGGTATCCGCCGTTGTCATAGTTGCCGAGCGGGTCCAGGAAGTTGGAAAAGCGCAGCTGAATCTTCGACGAGATCTGGTAAATGCCGAAGCCGCCAACACCCACGAGGAGCAAGCCAATGAGCAGCCAGCTGACACGGCCCGTGGCCATAAATAGCATGCCCAAGACCGTGGAGAACAGCAGCAGCGCTGGGCCAAAGTCATTGGAGATGCCCATGATGACGATCGCGATGCCCCAAATCACCAGAATCGGTGCGAGGTCGCGTAGACGCGGCAGGGAAAGCCCCAAGAACTTGTAGCCGGCTACCGTGAACAGCGAACGCTTCTGGGTCAGCAGCATGGCGAAGAACAAGATCAGCATGATCTTGGAGAACTCACCCGGCTGGATGGAGAAAGGTCCAAGCCACAGCCAGATACGGGCCTCAACTCCTGGGGGCTGCGGCCATACCAGCGGCAGTGCCAGAAGGACCAGGCCAGCTGCACCCAGGATGTAGGAATAGCGAGTCAGCGAACGGTGATCTCGCAAAACCACCAGCACCAAGACGAATAGGATGAGACCGACGATGGTCCACATCACCTGGCGGGTTGCCAGGCCACCATCATTGGCGAGGTCCAAGCGCGCCAGCATAATGAGGCCCGTGCCGTTGAGCAGCGAGACTATAGGCAGCATCAGCTGATCGGAGTGCGGCGCCAAGAAACACAGCGCTAAGTGCGCGACAGTGAACACGCCGATGAATCCACCGATGAGGTAAAGGACATCCACGGTGAGGATGTTGCCCTGGGAAAGCTCCAGGCTTACGAGGGTGATGGCAAAGACGAGGGTTGCCAGGATCAGCAGCCCGAGCTCCGTGCCACGGGAAAAAACCTTCTTCACTTAACTCACCTCCCGGCAAGTAACTCCTGGTTTCGCGGCTTTGTTTTCTAACTTCTTGTCCGTTTTTCCGCTGGGCGCGGTGATGCAAGGCTTGAGTGCCTTGGAGGACAAGGTCGACAGTTGGGTCTGAACCTCCGCATAGGTACCGGAGGGCAGGTTTCCAACCGCAGCGCGCTCGGAATCTGGAAGGTCGCTCACCTTGAACGCGGAGAAGTCTCCCTCGCAGGGCGCGGAGCCCAGACGCAAAGTATTTGCCTTATCGATGCACGCATTTTGGTACTGGTGTTGCAGCGAGCGGCCGAAGATGGAGAAGTCCACGCCTTGGTGGATCGTTATCACTTCCTCTTCGCCGATGGCTACGTAGAAGTTGTTCGAAATCTCGTTCTTGGTCCACAATCCACCGCCGATGACGAGCACAAGCACAGCCACGAGTGCGCCGATGATCTTCCAGCCCACCTTTTTCTTGGGACTGTGAGGCTCCTCGGACTCTTCATCTTCTTCTGCGGCCTGCCGGGACGCAGCAATGCTTGGCGACGCCTCCCGCGGGCGCGTCAGCGCCGCCGCCCGACTCGCAGCGGAGTCGGGGTGAGTAGGTTCTGGGACAACGCCGGCGATCGCGCCGACGGTGACAGGCGAGCTGTCGCCCTTGCCCTCAACCACTTCCGCCAGGACGATGGTCACGTTGTCCGGACCGCCGGAGCGCAGGGCGAGATCGCGGAGGGTTACCGCAGCGTCGTCAAGCGTGCCCTGGCCCAGCGCCAACTCAATGGTGGAGGCTGTGACGGGATCGGACAAGCCGTCGGAGCACAGCAGCAGGCGGTCTCCGACCTTGGCGTCCAGCATGAACAAGGTGGGTTCCACCGGGCGGCCGGTATAGGCCTTGAGGATGAGCGACTTCTGCGGGTGTGAAGAGACGTCAGCTGGGTCGAGGCGACCCTCATCCACCAGGGACTGCACATAGGTGTCGTCCTTGGTGATCTGCGTCAACTTGCCCGCGCGCAGGCGGTAACCACGGGAGTCACCGACGTGGCAGACACCAAACTCGGAACCGTTGAACATCATCGCGGTCAGCGTGGTGCCCATGCCCTCGGTCTCTGGGTGCTGCTCGACGTGCGCTGCGATGGACGCGTTTGCATCCTCAGCTGCGGCGCCCAGGAGGGCGAGCATGTCGTTGTCCTCGGGGTCTTGCTCGAGGTGTTCCAAGTGCTCGACCATGAGCTTGGATGCGACCTCGCCTGCGGCGTGGCCTCCCATGCCGTCAGCCAAAAGCAAAAGATGGGGACCGGCGTGCGCGCTGTCCTCATTGTTTTGGCGTACTAGGCCGCGGTCAGTAATCGCGGTGAATTTTAGGCTCAATGTCATGCCATCAACCTCACGGTCGTGCGGCCAAGTTTGATGTCGCTGCCAACGCCAACTCGTTCCGGCTGGTCAATGCGAACGCCACCGACGAAGGTGCCGTTGCGGGATTCAAGGTCTTCAATAAACCATTCGCTGCCGCGGCGGAAAAGCCGGGCGTGATGACCGGAAGAAAAGTCATCACCTGTGACAAAGTCACAGTCTTGGGCGCGGCCCATAGTGCATTCCTCGAGGGTGCCCAACTGCATGTGGGAGCCGCGTAGCGGACCATCCACGATGTTGATCTGCTTAGGAACTTCGCGGCGCCGCGGGGAAGACTTAGTTTGCGCTGAGGGCTGATACACGCCGGCAGCCTTGTTGGCGTCTCGGCGCATCGCATTCAAGGCCACCAGGATGAAAAGCCACAACAGTGCGAGCAGGCCGATGCGCAGAGCTAACAAAACGACCGAATCCATGGTGACCTCCTTTCTCTCGAGCTTGTATTAGTAGTTTTTGTTTGGCTGTGTACCGGTGATACGAACCTCGATGTGGGAATGGCCCATGGTGATGACGTCACCGTCTGCCAGGAGCCAGTTATCGATTGGGGTTTCGTTCACGGTGGTGCCGTTGGTGGACTGTAGGTCTACCAGGATGGCGTCTTGGCCGTTCCAGGTAATTTCAGCATGCTGACGGGACACGCCGGTGTCTGGCAGGCGAAGGTCGGCGTCGTTGCTGCGGCCGATGATGTTGGAACCTTCCTGCACGTGGTACACGCGGGAGGAACCGTCCTGCAGCATGAGGTTGACAGCTGGGCCATGTGGCTGCGGCTGCTCCGGCTGCTGGTTCTGTGCCAAAAAAGCGGTGGTTGCGGCCTCATCTGCATTATTGGGGTTAGTCATATGGTCCTCCTGACCATCGTCTTCGTGGAAGATTGCGTCGAAACCGGTTTCCTCAGTGGGCTCGTGATCGATGAACGAGGACACGCGGAGCTGTCCTGTACGCAATCCCGATTCCTCCGCGATGCGCACGATGACCGGGCCGGCGAAGGCCCAGCCGTGGTTCCTGACAAAGCGGGTGAGTTGCTCGGCGAAATCCGCAGGAAGATCTCTGTTTTGAGAGAGGTTCTCCAAATCCTTGGAGGACACGCCTACGGTCATAACGTTGGGGCTGTAGAGATTAGCATCGTCTCCGCGTGCGAGATTGTCCTGCGCTTCTTGCTTGAGGAGCTCTTCAATCTCAGCAGGGACGACCTTGCCTCCGAAGACAAAGGCCATGCCGTTGTCTAAGCCTCGCTGCATGGCGGAATCCAGCTTCGCGAGCCTTTCAAGTAATGCCACGTGCTGTCCTCCTTTTCTATAGCAGCGCTAATTATAGGGTGCTTACCCCTTCTAAACGTAGCCGTACAGGCCAAAGTTCCCAGGTTTATCCGGGACTTTTCCTCAGAAAAGTTTGGCTTTGCCAGCGGATTTGTTATCAATACGCTGCTACATGCTAATGTTAGTTGGTCGCCAAGACATTTAGGTACCCAGCCCGGGTGGCGGAATTGGCAGACGCGCTGGCTTCAGGTGCCAGTGTCCTTATAGGACGTGCGGGTTCAAGTCCCGCCCCGGGCACGCTGAGCAGTTGAACAAACTGCACCACCGGAAGTAA
>NZ_KV788458.1:0-15130 GCF_001807295.1 Corynebacterium sp. HMSC06C06 | reverse complement strand
AAACTCGAAAGGGTATGTTACCTCCGGTTTCTTTGTTTTTCTGAACTTGAGCGGTCGAGGATTGCAAG
This sequence comes from Corynebacterium sp. HMSC06C06, assembly GCF_001807295.1. Classification (NCBI taxonomy): domain Bacteria; kingdom Bacillati; phylum Actinomycetota; class Actinomycetes; order Mycobacteriales; family Corynebacteriaceae; genus Corynebacterium; species Corynebacterium sp. HMSC06C06. The sequence continues at coordinate 15,062 of NZ_KV788458.1, read as the reverse complement.
TGTGGGGATTTACATCCTAACTCCCGCTCTCGGCTTTCGAACTTTTGTTTTCGATGGTGTCAATAAGTCATCTTGATTGTTGTCTTGATCTGACGGCCTTGGCCAGGAAACGTTTCGCTGCGGCCACGTTCTGCTTCGGAGAGAGGTAAAAAGTCCAGGGCCTGGTCACCGGCGGTGATCGCCCGATAGAGGTAGCACCACCTGCCGCCGACTCGGATATAGATCTCATCCGCCCGCCAGGAACTGGCCTGCCAGTCAGGTAACGTGTCGGTACCACTGTGTTTGCTTGTCCAGCTCAGAGGCGTATTTCTGGTCCCAGCGGTAGATCGTGGTGTGATCGACTGGCACGCCCCGCTGAAGTCATTATTTCCTCCAGATCGCGGTAGCGCACCCCGTAGCGGCAGTATCACCGCACTGCTCACAGAATGATGTCACGGGGAAATGACGACCGGAGAAGATACCCATGGCTGTGATTGTTTCACGTCGCTCTTCTCCTACTGCCCCAACTTTGCAACAGCACTGATTCGAGGAATCGACCTTGATGGGATCAGCCAAGGTGCGCACCCCGACCTCACGCTCCTGAAGGTCATGGATCAGGTTGAGAGTGTCACGGACGGTGCGACCCAGCCGGTCGAGGGTGTGGACGACGATGGCATCTCCCGCGCGGGGTTGCTGGAGTCCGAGCCGATTCGTGGTGAATCCGGATTTCTTGTCGACGTAGATGTATTTATCCGCAACACCTTCTTTACGGAACGCGTCGATCTGGCGGTCGAGGTCTTGTTTTGCGGTGGAAACCCGGGCGTAACCAATATCCATGACCCACAGCGTGCCGGAAGTCTATTCTGCAGCAGCTTTCGCGAGTCAATTCGTTGGAATAGCTTGTGGAACAGTCCTCTCCTGGGACTATGTATTTTCAATTGGTTTCATTAAGGGCGTCTCACTTCCTTGGAAGTGGGACACCTTGATCGGTACGTGGGCCGCCACTGGCCTGGGCCGGAAGCTGCCGGCAATAGCCCTCACCTTTAAATCACGTCGGGAACACCGCCAACTAGGCGGCCGCTTCCTTCCTGCGCAGTGAAGGCCTCAGCCTGAAAGTGCAGACGGCCTCTCGCAACGACGCCATCCCATGTTGAAATTAGTTCAGTAACAACTGTATAGTTCAGCATATGCTGACTATTTCTTCTCATCTAGACGTGATGAACCGGTTGGGTCGGGCCATGGCGGATCCGACTCGTTCCCGCATTCTCCTGGCGCTGCTGGAGGGGCCGGCCTACCCGGCCGCTCTCGCCCAGGATCTGGAACTGACGCGCTCGAACGTGTCGAACCATCTCGCTTGCCTGAGGGACTGCGGAATTGTTGTCGCCGAACCGCAGGGGCGACAGACCCGCTACGAGATCGTTGATGCTCATCTGGCGCAGGCGTTGAACGCGTTGCTGGATATCACCCTGGCCGTCGATGACAACGCCGAATGCATCGACGCCGGATGCGCCGTACCTGGGTGTGTCAATGGACAGGAGGGTGCGTAGTGGTAACCGGTCTACTGTCGGCGATTGGTCTGTTTATCGCCACCAATATCGACGACATCATCGTGCTCTCGCTGTTTTTTGCCCGCGGGGCGGGGCAAAAAGGGACCACGCTTCGGATTCTGGCTGGGCAGTACCTCGGCTTCATGGGCATTCTCGCGGCCGCAGTCCTGGTCATGCTGGGGGCAGGAGTATTCCTACCTGCTGAGGCGATCCCGTACTTCGGACTAATTCCCCTGGCCCTGGGACTACGGGCGGCCTCGCAGGCTTGGCGAAGCGATGATGACGACGATGATGATGCGAAGATCGCCGGGAAAAAGGTGGGTGTGCTGACCGTCGCCGGTGTGACGTTTGCCAACGGTGGCGACAATATCGGCGTCTACGTCCCGGTCTTCCTCAACGTGGACACTGCCGCCGTCATCATCTACTGCATCGTTTTCCTCGTCCTGGTGGCAGGCCTGGTCCTGCTGGCAAAGTTCGTGGCCACCCGCCCGCCCATCGCAGAAGTCCTTGAGCGCTGGGAGCACGTGCTGTTCCCGATCGTCCTGATCGGCCTGGGCATCTTCATCCTCGTCAGCGGCGGCGCCTTCGGCCTCTAATAAGCCCATCCCGAGTGAGCTGACCCCCATTTTCTGGACTGGGTTAATTCTAAATGGTTAGGGTCTTTGCGGGGGCCTGGTTCCGATACTGCATCGGGGCCAGGCCCTTGAATCGTTCTTGGAGGGTGCTGTTGCAAGGTTGGGCGGAGGGCAGCGAAGACTCAGTTTCTCATTCCCTGATGGCCGCTGCGTGTGGGCGTTGTTAGGCCGTCTCGAAGACCCGGTCGACGATCACCGCGTCCGGTTTCGGTTGCCCGTGAGGGCAAACATCGTGCCTTGCCTTTTCCGTAATGAGTGCATCGCCTCCATCCCTTTCAACGTCCGATGTGCAGATGTCCGGTTCTTAAACGCGCCTTTCGGCCCGAGGATCCGCTTCAGCCGACCATGGTCGCCTTCCGGGATGTTGTTGAGGTATTTCACCTGCCGGTGTTCCACTGTTGACGGGCAGACTCCCTCTGACTTCAACCCGGCGATTGCCCTGGCTAGGAAGGGTGCTTTATCGGTGTTGATCACTCTGGGATACCCGGCTGACGCATTGGATCTGACAGCCTTGGCCAGGAAACGTTCCGCTGCGGCCACGTTCCGCTTCGGAGAGAGGTAAAAAGTCCAGGGTCTGGCCACCGGCGGTGATCACCGGATAGAGGTAGCACCACCTTCCACCGACCCGGATATAGGTCTCATCCACCCGCCAGGAACTGGCCTGCCAGTCAGGTAACGTGTCGGTACCACTGTGTTTGCTTGTCCAGCTCAGAGGCGTATTTCTGGTCCCAGCGGTAGATCGTGGTGTGATCGACTGGCACACCCCGCTCGGTCATCATTTCTTCGAGGTCGCGGTAGCTCACGCCGTAGCGGCAGTATCACCGCACCGCCCACAGGATGATGTCACGGGGGAAATGCCGACCGGAGAAGATGCCCATGGCTCTGATTATTTCACGCCGGTCTTTCTACTGCCCCAACTTTGCAACAGCACCGACATACTTCACGCTGGCATCCACATTACTTTGAGACCTCGCACATTCTGTGCGGGTCAGGTTCCTATTAGCAGTCTGGAGTATGTCACTGCCTTCGGCGGCATCACCCCCGGATCATTTTCAGACAGGGACGAAAATAAGCCATACCGAAGCCAGCGACTAGTTCCACTGCCACAAGGCAGAAGGAACGCAGATAAACATAGCCTGCCCCAGCATGGGGCTAGGAGTACGAATCCTGGGCTCCTTCAAGCGGAACTGCCAACAACGTAATGGGATTAGGCTGGGATCTGGCGCGGGTCAGGAGGCGCAGCAGGAGAGTTTGGAGACGTCGGTGGTGAAGGACTGTGCGGCGATTTTGATCCCTTCGGCCATGGTCAGGTATGGGCACCAGAGGTTCGCGACCTGGTCAACGGTCATGCCGGCCTCGAGGATGTAGACTCCGGCGGCGGCCAGGTCACCGGCCTCCTTGCCGACGGCGGTGATCCCCACAATCCGTCCGGTGTCGGCGTCGGCGACGATTTTGATGAAGCCGCGGGTGTCCCGGTTCACCAGTGCCCGGGGAACGTATTCCAGGGGCAGGACCCGGCATTCACACCGGATGCCCGCCTCGTTGGCTTCCTTGTCGGTCATGCCGACCGCGGCCAGTGACGGGCTGGTGAACGTCACGCGGGGCAGGTGCCGATAGTCGACCTCGCGCCCGGCGTTGTTGAAGGCGTTCTCCACCATCAGGGTTCCGTGGGCGGACGCGACGTAGACGAATTCTCGGTGCCCGGTCACATCCCCTGCGGCCCAGATCCTGGGGTTGGAGCTGGCGAGTGTGCTCTCGACCAGGATCTGGCCGGTGTCGCCGGTCTTGACGCCGACGGCGTCCAGGTTCAGTCCGTCGGTGACGGCGCGTCGGCCGGTGGCTACCAGCAGCTTTGCGGCGCGGAATTCCTCCTGGCCCCCGGCGACCGTGGCGGTGACAAGGACCTCTGCGCCGGCGGGATCTGTGCGGACCGAAGTTACGGCTGCGCGGCGGACCACGCGGATGCCCTCGTCGGCGAAGACGCCCATCAGCGCACGGGAGGCTTCCGGTTCCTCGTGCGAGGCAAGCCTGGAGCGGACCAGCAAGGTCACTTTGGATCCGAGGCGGGCAAAAAGCTGCGCCTGCTCCAGGGCCACGTACCCGCCGCCGAAGACGATCAGGGATTCGGGCACCTCGTTCAGTTCCATGGCGGTGGTCGAGGTCAGGTAGTTGACTTCATCCAGTCCCGGCACCGGGGGTGCCCACGGGGTCGAACCGGTCGCGACCAGATAATGGGCGGCGGTCAGGGAGTCGCGGGTGCCGTCGGGTCCGGTGATTTCCAGGACCGGTTCCTCCGGGGTGCCGGCGAACACCGCGGTGCCCTGGCGCAGGTCCCATCCGTAGTCGGCGGCCAGATCCACGTATTTATCCGAGCGCATTCGCTCGACCAGGGAGCGTTTCCCGTCTATCAGTACACCCATGTCCACCGGGGCGGCGGAAGTGCTGATCCCGGGGAACCTTCCGGTCGCATCCACAGCGACATGCCGGGCTTCGGCGGCGGCCAGCAGGGCTTTGGAGGGAACGCACCCGGTGTTCACACAGGTCCCGCCCACCGTGGAGCGTTCGATCATCACGACCCGATTGCCCAGCTTGGTGGCCCGGATGGCGGCGGCGAAGGCGCCGCCTCCGGAACCGATCACGGCTAAATCAAAATCTGGTGCTGCCTCAGGCATTAGTCCTCCTTGGAGTCTCGAATGAACACCCCGGGGGCGTTCCTTTTTGCATGCTGTCCCCAGTCTGCACCTTCCCCTGCACGGGAAGGTCAAGAACGGGAGCGAAGAGATCGGTGTTGCTACGGAAGTGTTGTGTCAAGAAATTCCTTCAGGGCATCGGCTTTCATGGGCCGGGAATCGGCCCGGCCCAGGATGTCACCGTCAGGTGCGATGACGACGGTACTGTCCAGGGATGTGACCGCGTACTTTTGGGTGAGTTCCCCGGTCCGGTCGACAACGAAGGGGTATCCGGGTGTGCCGGCCATTTCGCGGAACTGGTCCACTTGGGTTTTTGTGGTCTCCGGCGTCACGTCCACGGCGACGAAGTCTGCCTTATCGGCATATTCCTGTTCCAGTTCCTTCATCGCTTCTGTCTGCGGAACGCAGGTATAGCACCAGCTCGCCATGAAATACAGCACTGTCGGGCGGGTGGAAGGGACGGTGAGGGCCTTGCCGTCCACAGATGTGATCTCGATCCTGTCCACGTTGTTTGCGCCCGCTGGCCCGGCGGCGGGAGCGGTTTCGCTCCCGCGGTTCAACGCAGTGAGGGCCAGGACCAGGATGAGGGCCGCGGCCGCTACGACGGCAGTAATGGTGAAGATCCGCCGGTGGTTTCTGGTCGTTGTCATGGGTTTCCTTTCTGGTTGGTGCGCCCTGGCGCCGTGTCGGGAAGAAGATGTTCCGGGCCGCAGCACGCTTCGGTGCTGTCGCTGCTCTCAGCCCCATCCGTGATTGCGCTGTTGTCCTGTGCCTTGCTTTTACTGCGGCGCCGCAGGGCCAGGGCCGCGGCGGCGAGGACGGCGGCCACCGCGGTGAGGGTGATGATGGGCCAGTTGCCCGAGATGAAACCGGACAGCGCCACGCTGGCTTCGGTGACCGTCCCGCCCATGATCTCCCCGGCCTGCCCGCCGGACAGGGCCGGAACCCAGTAGAGCAACAGGTAGATCCCTGCGAGGATAAGCGCGGCTCCGCCGAGACGATTAACAAACGGCAGGATCCTTCGGACGTGGCGTGCCAGGACGTCCCGCGCTACCGCTGCACCGAGGGACAGAAGGACCAGCACCACCGAGGAGCCCAAGGCGTAGGCGGCGAAGACCGCCAGCAGCCCGGCCAGGCTCCCGGTGGACACAGCCTGGGCGACAACAGCCAGCAGCAGGGCCAGGCTGCAAGAGAGCGCAGCCACCGCATAGGCCACCCCGTAGCCAAAGACCGCCCTGAGGCCCGAACTGGTCCCGTCCGTCTTCAGAATCCGGGGCAGGTTCAACCTCGCCCCGGGCAGCTGCCATCCGAACACCATGCCAAGGCCGGCAACCACAATAACCGCTCCGATCAGCGCCGCCGCCCAGGGAAGCGCCGACGCCACCGACCGCAGGCCTACAGCGGCGAGCAGGCCGGCCGTAACAAAGACAGTGGCGAAACCGGCGCTGAGGGCAACCCCGGCCTGAAGACCTGCAAGCAACGGCCGCTTCCGTCCCGCACCGGGGCCTGAACCAATGAAATACGCCAGATAGGTTGGCAGCATCGCAAAGCCGCATGGATTCACCGTGGCAAGCATTCCGGTCAGAAAGGCCAGACCCAAAACACCCGTCATCCCTGTGACCCCGCATCCTCAGAAGCACCGGCCCGGGACTGCCCGGATCGCTCCTGCTCCGACGATGAATGAGGTGTTGGAGTAGAACCCGCGGACAGGCTGGCCCCCGGGCGGGAACGGGCGCAACAATCCGTCCCCGGGCTGCCCCGACGCTGCGCCCGCAGGAGCAGGGCCCCCGCGGCAAGGGCTGCGGCGGCAAGGGCTGCGGCGGCAATGAACCAGAGGTTGCCGGCCATTGCGCCGGCCGCGGCGAAAACACCGGCTGCAGCCGTCAGAACGGGTACCCCGCAGCACACCAGCGCCACCATCACAACACCAAGGAAGGACAGCAGAGTGCCTGCCGCAAGCACCAGGCCAGAGCGCTTCCGGCCCTTCACTTTTATTGACATGATCATCCCTTCATATGTCCGGCTCGTGTCCGGAACCCCGACAGGGGACCCCAACACGAAACCGGACGGCCAGTAGTACGTCACACCCCATTATCAACCTTCCACTAAGGGGGAAGGTCAAGCTGGCGACGGGACCTGTTGGTTTGCGGGTGCCGATGCGGAACGTTCCAGTACGATGGAAGGGTCATATGCGATTTTTTGGAACGAGATGAGGACCCGAAATGCGAATCGGTGAAGTTGCTGATGCTGCCGGTATAACAACCAAGACGATCAGGTTCTATGAGGACCGGGGCCTGCTCCCACCGGCTGAGCGCTCGGCCAACGGCTATCGTGACTACACCCACGACACCCTCAGCCGCCTCGAATTCATTCGCCGCAGCCAAATCGCCGGGCTGACCCTGGCGCAGATCCAGGACATTCTGCGGATCCGCGATAGCGGTTTGACGCCTTGCACCCACGTACGGGATGTCCTGGGGAAACAGTTGCAGGACCTGGACCGGAAAATCGCGGAGCTCACCGCGCTCCGGGTGACCGTGGCCGAACAATATGCAACCGCCGAGGTGGCCGACCCTCAGCGCTGCGATGCTGAACAAATCTGCAGTTACATCTGAGCCCGCCGCAGGCTAAGGGGCTTCACTGAGCCGGCTCCCGCCGCGGCCAGTACCGTCCGCAGTTACGCAGCACCCGGCTCCACGGCACGGAAGACCTCCGTGCCCGCGGCGTCCAGGATTACAGCGGTGCTTACCTGGTTTATCCGGTAGGCGGTGATGAGCCGCGTATCGGTATCAGAGGCAAAGGCCAGGGATGACGCCCCATTTCCGGCCAGGAATTCCCTGATTTCATCGGCCGTCTCGTAGGACGGTGCTGTTGCAAACTTCAGGCGGAGAGCCGAGACGACCCAGTTTCTCATTTCCTGATGGCCGCTGCGTGCCGGCGTTCTCAGGCCGTCTCGAAGACCCGGTTGACGATCACCGCGTCCGGATTGGGGTGCCCATAAGCAAACATCGTGCCCTGACCTTTCCGTAATGAATGCATCGCTTCCATCCCTTTCAACGTCCGGTAGGCGGAAATTCGGTTTTTGAACGCCCCCTTCGGTCCCAGGATTCTTTTAAGTCGGCCATGATCTCCCTCGAGAACGTTGTTCAGGTATTTCACCTGCCGGTGCTCCACCGTCTGAGGGCAGATTCCCTCCGCCTTCAGCTCGGATATTGCCTTGGCCAGAGCTGGTGCCTTGTCGGTGTTGATGACCCGCGGGGACCCGGCTGTCGTATTCGATCGCAGCGTCTTGGCCAGGAAACGCTTGGCCGCAGCCACATTCCGTTTTGGTGAGAGGTAGAAGTCTAAGGTCTGCCCACCGGCGGTAATAGCCCGGTAGAGATAGCACCACGTGCCGCCGACCCGGATATAGGTCTCATCCACCCGCCAGGACCGGGCCTGCCAGTCAGGTACCTGTCGGTACCGCCGTGTTTGCTTGTCCAGCTCAGGGGCGTATTTCTGCACCCAGCGGTAGATCGTGGTGTGATCGACTGGCACACCCCGCTCGGTCATCATTTCTTCGAGGTCGCGGTAGCTCACGCCGTAGCGGCAGTATCACCGCACCGCCCACAGGATGATGTCACGGGGGAAATGCCGACCGGAGAAGATGCCCATGGCTCTGATTATTTCACGCCGGTCTTTCTACTGCCCCAACTTTGCAACAGCACCATCTACATTGACCCGCCGTTTAACACCGCACAAACCTTCGCCAATTACGAGGACAACCTCGAACACTCCGTCTGGCTCACCATGATGCGTGATCGTCTGGTTCACCTGCGCAAGCTTCTTAGCGATGACGGTTCGATCTGGGTTCACCTGGACGACGTGGGAAACCACCGCATGCGCGCGCTTATGGATGAAGTCTTTGGAAGTGGGAACTTTGTGGCGGAGATTAGCTGGGGAAAAGTCTACTCACCGCGTTCCGACGCGCGAGGGTTGACCGTGCGGTCGAGGTAGACGGTGCTCCAGAGAACGATGGCTGCGGCTCTTTATGGCCGATCGCCCAGTCCCGCAGGACCATCCTCAACCGGATGTAGGAGGCTGCTCAGGCGGTGCGCGCGAGGCGGGGGTCGAGGACCATTCCGCGGAAAAGTAGCGCTAAGGATCGTTTTAGGAGCATGCGGCAAACGGCTTTCTTCTGAGCTGATTCGCGCATCGCAAGCCCATACCCGGTGCCGCGCGGTTGCGTGCTCAACCAGCTTCTGCCGGCGGCGTGGAAAGGTCGGAACCGAAGAGGGTGCGCAGAGTATCCATGGCCTCGGGGCGGGCCTTGTAGTAGACCCACACCCCTCGCTTGTCACGGTCAACGAGCCCGGCGTCGTGCAGGATTTTCAGGTGGTGGCTGAGTGTCGAAACTGCCAGGTCGAAGCCCTCGGTCAGGTCACACATTGCGCATGCCTCGCCGCCCTCGTGCGAGAGCACCATGGACATCAGCCGCAGCCGGACCGGATCCGCCAGGGCCTTGAGCATCCGGGAGACGGCCTCGGCCTGGGCCGCCGTGATTGGCTCACCGGACAACGGCGTACAGTAACCCAGCGCACTTGGCGCAGGAGGGTCCAAGGATGGGATCGACATACCTCCATTCTAGCATACTTCGATAGTTTGACAACTATCGAAGTATGCGTATCATGGAAGCCGGACTTCGAAGTCTGTCGAAGTACTGCACATTGTGAAGGAGACACCCGTGAACACACCCATCCAGCTGGTCCGTTCCAAGTACCGCGCGCTCGGGGGCGGATGCGTAAGCTGCTCCAGAGACCTTGCCCCCGTCGAGGCCCTGCCCGGCGTGCAGAAGGTCGACGCCCTGGCCTCCGGCGTCGTGCTGGTCACGCACGACGGCACCGTGGCCGACAGCGCCATCGTTGAAGCGGCACAGAAGGCCGGCCTGTCCCTGGCGCCGGCTGGCCCGGCACGCCCCGTCCGCGCCTGATCACCTGGTGAGGGCTGACCCTCACGAGTCATGTCCTCACGTTTCACAGAGAGAAGAAATCACCGAATGAATGCCGAATTTGACACCTCAACACAGCTCACCGCTCAGTCCCGGCGCCAGTGGTGGCAGAGCAGCGAGATGGTGGCCCTGGCGGTAGCCGCGGTGCTGCTGGCCGCGGGGCTGGCCGTGGAGTGGACCATCCACTCCGAGCCGGTGGCCCTGACCTTATACTGGGCCACGATCGTCATCGGCGGCGCCTACCCGCTGCGCAGCGCCATCCGCGCCGTGCGCAACAGGCAGCTGACCATCACCGTGCTGCTGATCATGGCCGCCATCGGTGCGATCGCGCTGGGGGTGATCGAAGAAGCCGCGATGCTCGTGGTCATCTTTAGCCTGGGCGAGGCCATGGAAGCCTACGCCACCGACAAGGCACGCGGCTCCATCAGCGCGCTGTTGGAGCTGGCACCCCCGAACGCGAACCGGCTCACAGCCGGGGGCTTCACCGAAACCGTGTCCGTGGAGGCGCTGCACCCCGGTGATGTCGTCCTCGTCCGCCCCGGTGAGCGTCTGCCCACCGACGGCACCGTCACCGAGGGTGCTTCGTGGGTCGATGCCAGCCCGGTCACCGGCGAATCCGAGCCGGTGGAGGCTTCCGCCGGGACCGAGGTCTTCGGCGGAAGCCTGAACGGCAACGGCGTGCTGCGCGTCCAGGTGACCAAGGAGCACTACGACACCATCCTCGCCCGGGTGATCGAACAGGTAGAGGAGGCCCAGGCTAACCGCAGCCGCACCGAGCGCTTCGCCGACCGGTTCAGCGCCGTCTACACCCCCGCCATGTTCGCCCTTTCGGTCCTGGTGGCCCTGGTCCTGCCGTTGTTCGGCTTCGAATGGCGTGAGGCCATCTATCGAGCCCTTGTAATCCTTGTTGTCTCCTGCTCCTGCGCGCTGGTCATCTCCGTGCCGGTCAGCGTCGTCACCGCCATCGCCCGCGGAGCACGGGACGGCATCCTGATCAAGGGCGGCATCTACCTCGAACGCCTAGCCGACATCAAGGCCGTCGCCTTCGACAAGACCGGCACACTCACCCGCGGCCGGCCTGCCCTGGCCCAGGTCACCGCGTTCGGCGGCACCACCGAACAGGAAGCCCTCGCACTGGCCGCCGCCGTCGAGGCCGGCAGCGAACACCCCATCGCCGCCGCCATCACCGCCGGGGCCAGGGACCGGGGCCTCGACATCCCCACCGCCAGGGACGCCCGCGCCCTCCCCGGGGCCGGCATGGAGGCCGTCGTCGACGGCCGAGCCATGCACATCGGCCGGCCCTCGGACGCGGACCGCACCGACCCGCAAGTCGGAGAGGCCGTGGCCGGAGCCGAGGCAAACGGCTGCACCGCCGTCGTACTGCGCGAGGACACCCGGCCACTGGCCGTTCTGGCGGTCGCGGACCAGTTGCGCCCCGACGCCCACAGTACTATCGCCGAACTGCGCGAACTAGGCATCGAACGGGTGCTGATGCTCACCGGAGACAACGCCACCGTCGCTAAAACCACCGCCCATGCCCTGGGTCTGGACGACTACCGCGCCGAACTGCTGCCCGAGGACAAATCAGCCGCCGTACGTGAATTGCGCGAACGGTACGGGGTTATCGCCATGGTCGGCGACGGAGTCAACGACGCCCCCGCACTGGCCAACGCTGACCTGGCCATCGCCATGGGCACCGCCGGAACCGACGTCGCACTCGAAACCGCTGACGTCGCACTCATGGCCGACGAACTGGACCGGCTCCCCGCAGCCATCCGCCTCTCCCGACGGGCCCGGAACAACATCAAGATCAACATCACGCTCAGCCTGGCCGTCGTGGCCATTCTGATCATCGCGGCCCTCGCCGGCTGGATGACCCTCACCACGGGACTGCTGCTGAATGAAGGCAGCGCCGCGCTGATCATCCTCAACGGCCTGCGTATGATGCTCCCCGGCCGCGGCGAAACCCGGCAAAAACGAACTGCATAGCCCGCGACAACAAGGTCATACAGACAAGGTTGCGTGAAGCGAAACTCCTTGGCTCAACCGCCGCACTCGAGCGCTTCGATGCCTATCCCGGCCGCGGTGTGACCCAAGACCGCATCGACCGGCTCGCCACCTGCGAATGGATCGACTACGGCAAAGACCTCATCATCGTGGGAGCTACCGGCACCGGTAAAAGTTTTCTCGCTCAAGCCCTGGCCGTCGCGGCGTGCCGCAAAAAGCTCACCGCCCGTTACTTCCGGCTCAACGACCTGGCCAACGATTTCGACGCCGCGGCTGAGCATCCCCAGGCCCGCAAACAGCTCCTCGCCGACCTGCAAGCCCCGGCACTTGCCGTCATCGATGACTTTCTCGCCACCGATGTCTCAGCGCACGCGTTGAACCAGGTATTCAACCTGCTCGTCGGGCGTGAGCATGCCTCTACCGTGATCGCCAGCCAACACGAACCCGATTACTGGTACGACGTGTTCTCCGAGGCAGCACTGGCAGACGCAGTCATGTCCAGACTCGCCAACCACGGCTCGAAACTCACCCTGACAGGAGAAGACATGCGAACCCGCGACGACATCAAACAAGAAAGGATGGCCCCTACGACACCCACACGGCTACGTCAACCCCGAAAGCCGTAACCGGGGGTAAAAACCGGGTACCGGCAACCACCAACACCCCGGTACCCGATACCGCCCTACCGGTACCGAAAAGAAACGCCCGTCACGGCATGAGCGACACCCAGGTCATCTGCTTCGTCTCGCCGGGGGCGAGCAAGTCACCGCACTGCGGGTTACCGGGTACGCGCTCCAGGTAGCCGACGTTGCCCCACGCGGAGCCGTTGGACGCGATCTGGACCTCAAGGTCTGTACTGCATGCCAGGTCAACCCCTTCGTCGGAGTTATTCGCCACGTCTGCCGTAACGGAAACCTGCTTGCGGCCTTCGTAGTCCGGCATTTCGACTTCCGTGACGCTTGACGGATCGGCAACGTCTACGACGTTAAGCGCGAAGTCGCCGACCTCGTAACCGGATTGCGCCGTCTCCTGCGACTGGGACGAGTCTGTTTCCGTACCGGAGCACGACGCGAGGAACATTGCGGAGACCGCGGCGAGGGCGGAAACAGTCTTCTTCATGCCAGCAGACGTTACCCACTCAAAAAGCGGGTCGAAGCTCTGGATTGAGTGGCAGGGGTGGCGGATTGAGGGCTGCCCTTAGGCGGTGTTGCTCCGCCAGGGCAAGCGGGTCGCCAGACGATTCGCGTGTTCGCTCCGGCGCGGTGTGCCGATCTGGCTTTCGCGACGGTGGGAGGGGCGGGTTTCCGAGGCGGGATGCGTTTCGGTTTCCGCTGCGTGACGGCTACCTTCGAGCGCAGGCTCAGATGAATTTGGAACTAAATAGAGAAAGGCGTGGAACTAAGTCTGGAACTAGGCCGCGTCAGTGGTGGTCAAGGAGTTTTCCGAACCCTCCATAACCGGATGCATTAAGAAATACTATGAGGGCGATTTGAAGAACTACGAGACTTAGATTTCCTATTACATTCGCCCGCTTTTTAAGGGAGTCGATAATACGTGTCATGCAATCAGTATAAAAAGCAGAACCGTAACATTACAGCACACTCTAAGCGAACAGTTTAAGAATTACATCCATCGTGTTTAACTCGCTGTTCGCTAGGGTGGGTTTATGAGTAATGAAACAGAACCGTCACTACCTCTAGACATTCCCGAACAGCCAGAGGTGGTTGCGGGCCAAAAAATTGGTTACGCGCGTGTTAGTTCCAAAGACCAGAATCTCGACCGACAGTTGGCGGCGTTGAAGAAGGAAAAAGTCTTCCGCGTCTTCACCGACACGGTGAGTGGTTCGTCCACCCAGCGCCCCGGCTTAGATGGGGCGCTTAATTATCTTCGTGCCGGCGATCAACTCATTGTGGTGAGTATGGATAGGCTTGCCCGCTCGCTTATCGACCTGCACCGCCTGGTCGATGAACTCACCGAACGCGGAGTATCCGTCAAGTTCCTCAAAGAAGGACAGACCTATTCATTAGATTCCAGTCTGGTGGCCAAGCTCATGCTTGGCCTACTCGGGTCGGTGGCGGAGTTTGAGCGTTCGATTATTCGTGAGCGCCAGGCCGAAGGTATCGCGAAAGCCAAGGCGCGCGGCGTTTATAAGGGGCGTGCGAAAGTCCTCAATGAGGAACAAGTAGCGCAGGCGCGCGGGTGGGTGAGCGCTGGTATTCCGAAAGCGGAGGTTGCCCGCCGACTCGGGATTGGGCGCACCACACTGTATAAGTACCTCAACCAGTAAGGCCTGACGTAACCCGGTCTCTGTGGAGCTGTGGGAGCGCCCCTAACCAGAGCACGGGATTAGCGGCGTGTGACGGTGGGCTTGTAAGGTAGTCCCCAGTTCAATTGACGAAGGAACATAATCAAGAAAACCGTCTACCCGTGGTTGACTTGTTTAGTCTCCCGTCGGTAGACTACTGTTATGAAGCGAAACGCCGTCATCAAGAAATTGAAAGCGGAAGCCAAGCGGCGCGGTCTTGAATTTGAGGAAATCGCCCTATCGCGCCATGACGCTTATCGGGTAGGCAACACAACCCGAACCTTAGGTAGGCACCGTGAGATTGACGATGTGACAGTCAAGAAGTTTTTCGACCAATACGCCCAAGAATTAGGGAAAGGCTGGTGGAGGTAATGACCACGACATACACAGTAACCGCAGAACGCGGAACCAGCGGAGTATGGGTACTCGAATGCGCCGAACTAGGGGCAGTGTCCCAAACTAAGCGGCTGGCTAATGCTGCCGACGAGATGCGCGAAGCACTGGCCTTTCAGGCAGGCCTAGACCCAGACGAACTCAACATTGTTGTTGATGTTGTTCTCCCACCGGGCCTTGCGGAAATGAGAGCTCGCGCCGAAAAAGAACGCGAAGAAGCGGCACGACTGACCGCTGCGGCACAGGCAAGCACTCATGACCTCGCTGTTGCAATGAGAAACGCTGGAATGACCGTGCGAGATATGGGAACAGTCCTCGGAGTGTCTTACCAGCGCGCCCAAAAGCTCGCAGCATCCTAAACACTGAAAGTGAAAGTCGCCCGGCACGCGCATGATGGACACGTGTACTGGGCGATTTTTATCGGCCGGTGGACTCGTGTGCGTTAGCCGCGCGTGACGGTGGGCTTGCAAGGTAGTCCCCAGCCGGTGGTGATGCTCCTATGTTGTGTCAAGCTGATTTGAG
>NZ_KV788457.1:0-9646 GCF_001807295.1 Corynebacterium sp. HMSC06C06 | reverse complement strand
GCACCGTGGACTAACCCCCACAAACGAAACCCCGGCCGCGGCCGGGGCGATTCGGCATGCCTTCGCGCGGTATGGGGAAACGACCGCGGTTAATGAAATAGGTATTCATTTATGCAGGTCGGGGGTAAAAATGCAATCTTTGCAGACTGAATGCTCTATATCACTCATCGCGTCGGATTCGTGTTAATTCACAGATTTGCGGAATTTGCAGCGGGGTAGAGCGGTTCACGCGCGCGGGCGAGATTTCTAGTCTGGGTGACGTCATCGACCCGTAGTAAAGGAGTACATAATGAGTGATACATTCACCGCCGCTGTCGTCGAAGAATTCGGACCTACTCTGAATATCCGTGAGGCGGATCTTCCGGAACCGGGGCGCAACCAAGCGCTCGTGCGTAACCTTGCGTCGGGCATCTGCCACACGGACGTCCACGCCGCGGAAGGCGACTGGCCGGTTAAGCCGGAGCCACCCTTCATCCCGGGGCACGAGGGTGTGGGCGAAGTGGTCAAGCTGGGACCAGGCGAGCACACCGTCGAGGTAGGCGATATCGTGGGCAACGTCTGGCTGTGGTCCGCGTGTGGTGTGTGCGAGAAGTGCCGCACCGGCTGGGAAACGCTGTGTGACGAGGCGGAATATGGCGGCTACACCGTGGACGGCTCGTTTGGCGAGTACATGCTCGTGGACACCCGCTACTGCGCACGCATTCCGGAAGGCTCGGACCCGATCGAGGTCGCGCCGATTCTCTGCGCTGGCGTCACGGTTTACAAGGGGCTCAAGGTCTCAGAGACGCGCCCGGGCCAGTTCATGGTCATCTCCGGCATCGGTGGACTGGGCCACATCGCGGTGCAATACGCCGTCGCCATGGGCATGCGCGTCATCGCGGTGGATATCTCAGAAGAGAAGCTAGCGCTGGCGAAGAAGCACGGCGCCGAGTACACCGTCAACGCCAAGGAAGCGGACCCGGCCGAGGCCGTTACTGAGTACACCAAGGGCGGCGCCCACGGCGTGCTCGTTACGGCCGTCCACCCGCAGGCGTTCGGCCAGGCCATCGGCATGGCGCGCAAGGGCGGCACCATCGTCTTCAACGGCCTGCCGCCGGGAGAGTTCCCCGCGCCCATCTTCGACATCGTATTCAAGGGCCTCATCATCCGCGGCTCGCTCGTGGGTACACGCCAGGATCTCGAGGAGGCGCTCGACTTCTACGCCCGCGGCATGATTAAGCCGACGGTCGAGGAAGTCAAGCTCAACGAGGTCAACGAGGTCTTCGAGGGGCTTATCAAGGGCGGCATCGAAGGCCGCCGCGTCATTCGCTATTAGGGCGGAGTCCGCGCCGCACGAACGCGGCGCGGACGCATCTAGGCCGTGGCCTCGAACAGCGTGCGGCCCCACCAGTCGTCTTCGCCGGTGGTGCCCGGAGGGCAGGCGAAGATGGAAGAGGACTCGTAGCGCACGTATTCGTTCATCTTGTCCGACTTTGCCAGCTTGGACTGGATCGGGATGAAGCGTTGCTCAGGCGAGTTCACGATGGACACGAAGAATAGGCCCGCATCGAGGTGTCCGAAGTCGTCGGTTCCATCCGTGAAGTTGTACGCGCGGCGCAGCATGCGCGCGCCCTGGTTTTCCTGATGGCTCGCTAAGTGCGAGTGTGCCGTCAGCGGAATCACCGGGCCAGAAGTGCCGTGGTATTCGTCCAATGGCAGCTCGTCGAATTCGTCGCTGCGGCCCAGGGGAGCGCCGTTGCCCTTGGAGCGTCCAAAGGTCTCCTCTTGGTCGGCAAGTACCTGGCGGTCCCAGTTTTCCAGGAGCATGCGGATGCGGCGAAAGTACCGCCGTCAAACCACGAGTCGGTCCCAGAAACCCACACGTGTTCGTTGACGATGTCCTGATCTTCAGCCTTGATGTTGTTCGTACCGTCTTTGAATCCAAAGAGGTTGCGTGGCGTTTGCTGGCCGCGCGTGGTGGCAGTGGCGTGGCCGAATCCTAGCTGGGACCACTTGTATTCCACGACTCCGCTGCCAGCGCGCGCCAGGTTGCGGATGGCGTGGATAGCCACCTGCGGGTTGTCAGAGCACGCCTGGATGGCGATGTCGCCGGAGAACTTCGGCAAGTCTTTGAGCTCTTTCGGACGCGCCGACCCCAGGCCAAAGCGATCGTTGAAAAGCGAAGGCCCAAACCTAATGGTGATCGTGAGGTTCGCAGGCTCCAAGTCATAGGCCTCGCCGGTGTCCTTCGGCACCGAGTGCTGGCCGACGTCCTCAATCGTCTCATCCACTGTGGTCTCGCCGCGGGTCATGCGGCGCGCCATAGCGGTCCACTTCTTGAGCAGCTCCTCCAACTCAGAGCGCTCCTTAGTCACCACGTTAAAAGCCGCGAAGTGCATGCGGTCCTGCTGGGCCGTGGTGATGCCCGCCTGGTGCTCGCCGTCGAACTTGATGGCAGCGTCGCCAGAAGTGGTACCGGCAGAATTAGTCGCGCAACCAGCCACAAGCGTGGTGGCGCCCAAAGCGGATGCGCCCGTCAGAAATGCGCGGCGGCTGAATGCGAATGACATTATTTAGCCACAACTTCCTGGACGGTGGAGACCTTCTCAGTCAGGACATCGAGGGCGTCGGAAAGCTCCTTGTACTTGTCCAGCAGAGTCTGCACCTTCTCGAAGCGCTCATTGATGTCGGTCAGCAGCTGTGGATCGCGCTCATTGAGAGCCTTCTCCAGGGAGGCGATGGCTGCTTTCGAGCCGTCCAGGTTGGCCTGGAAGTCATAGAGGTCGGTGTGGGAGAAGATGTCTTCTTCACCGGTGATCTTCGAGGTTGCAATCTCGTCCAACAGGCCCTGGGCGCCGGAGGCAATCTGAACCGGAGTCAGAGTGTAATCGTCGGCTGCGACGCCGTCGACAAGCTCAGCGATGTCCTTCTTGAGCTGGGCGGCATCCTTCTTGGTCTCGTCGGTGATCTTCCTGTTCACCCACAGATCCTTCTCAATCTTGTGGAAGCCGGTCCAGGTGTCGCCCTCTTCGATGTCGGCCTCGCGCAGGTCGATGCGCGGGTCGAGGTCATCTGGGAAGGACTCCGCCACGGGCTCGATGGCGGCAACGAACTCGTCTACCTGGCCCTACAAGTTATTGGTTTGGGAGCGGACGTAGGAGATGTAACCGTCAACAGCCTGGGTCAGAACCTCATCCTCGGTGGCGGCAACTGCCTCGCCGGTGACGTTGAGCTTCTGGGAAATGCCGTCGCCCACCATGCCTGGCTTACAGGTCAGGGTGTACTCGCCCGGATCGGTGATCTGCACAACCAGCTTGCGGGTAGCACCCGAGCCGATGTTCTCGACCTCACCAACCACGCGGCCGCCAGAGGTGTAGACGTAAAACTCAGTGGTCTTCTTGCTGTTGTTCGTCACGTCGAACGAGGAGGTACCAGTGGTGGCCTCGGCTCCGGAGACCTCACAGGACTCGTCGGAGGCGGTGACGGTGAAGTTGGTGGACTCTGCCTCGTCGACCTTGTCCGCACACGCGGAAAGGCTCAGTAGGGCAGCGGTGCCGGCGACGGCAGCGAGAATGCGCTTCATTGGGTTTGTTCTCCTTGGTTTAAAAAATTGTGAGGCGATGAGATAGAAAAGTGTTAGTGCGCCATGCTTTGCGTGTCTGCTTGCTGCTGCTTAGCTGGCTTTGGCGCTGGGGCAGGGCGGAGGAAGAGATACATGGCGACGACGAGATAGACCGCCCATGCGATCATGGACAGCAAGGTCGGCGCCGGCACGAGGTTGAAGATTCCTTCGAGCAAGGTCGCAAGTGCAGTGCCAGGCGCAATGACGTTAGAGATGTCGAAGGCGAGTGTGTGCAGGCCCGGCAGCAGGCCAGCTTCCTGCAAGTCCGTGATGCCATAGCGCAGGATGCCCGCAGCCACGACGACCAGCAAGATGCCGGTGACTTTAAAGAAGGTGCCGAGGTTGATGCGCACTGCGCCGTAGTACATCGCTACGGCTACGGCTACGGCGATGAGGATGCCTAGGGAAAGGCCGAGCGCCGGCGTCATGGTGGAGCCGTAGGCAAAGGTATCGAACACCAGCAGCGCTGTCTCGATGCCCTCGCGGACCGCGGCCATGAATGCCAGGACGAAGACGGAACCCGCGCCCACTGCGATGGCCGCCTCCAGCTTTCCCTCGAGTTCTGCCTTCATGTTCTTCGAAGCACCGCGCATCCACAGCAGCATGTAGGTGACCAACGCCACTGGCGACGCCGACCCACACCCACCGCATATGGTCCTTACGGCCGGACTTGGCTAGGTAGGCGGCGAGGATCATAACGACCATGGCTGCTTCAAGACCTTCGCGCAGGCCGATGAGCAAGTTAGCAAAAAGCAGCAATTTCTTTCAGGGCAGTGACGAAGGGACGGTGTTCCGCCACTTGAATTATCTAACCAAGGTAAGGCTAACTTGAAATTTATTTGGCGTGATTTGGCGCAAAAAGAAAAGAGGCAACTCACACGTCGTGTGGCTACCCCTTTTAGGAGTTAAGAAGCTTAGAGTGCCAGACTGCCGGTGCTCAGACCCCAAATCGCAGCGATCGCGCCGATGAAGACGATGGCCACGACGCACCATTCAAATGCGTTGAAGACGCGCTCCTTCTTATACAGGCGCGTTCCCACGTAAGGGATAAGACCTGGAATAACGGCGAGCACACCGAGCAAGACATAAACCAGGTCGGCGGCGTAGATAAGCCACAGCGAGTAAACGAATGCGATGGCGCCGATGACGATATGACGGCGGTTTTCCCGCTTCGAGATTTCCGGGCCCGAAAGATCGAACTTCACACCTGCGTGCGGGTGTGAAAGGCCCTTGCCGCGGATACCCAGTAAAAGCAGGTAGAGCGAGGTGAAGATATAAGGCAGCAGGTACATGATGGTGGCCAGCTGCACCATGGCGTTATATGAGGTCTCATTCAGGAAGAACACGATGATGAAGACCTGAATAACAGAGGTGGAGATAAGCTGCGCTACCCATGGGGCGCCGGCCACGTTGATGGTGCCGATCTTGCGAGGCAGCAGGCCGTCGATAGCCATCATTACGATGGGCTCAGCACACAGCATCTGCCAAGACACGTAAGCGCCCAGCACAGAAAGGCAGAGGCCGATGGAGATAAAAGCCGCGCCCCATGGGCCGACGACAGCCTCTAATACGGAAGCCATGGAGTTATCCGGCAATGCTGCCAGTTCAGCTTGGGAGAGCACGCCGAATGACAATGTGGAGACTGAAACCAAAAGCGCCAGCACGGAGAAGAAACCGATGACGGTGGCACGGCCGACGTCGTTGCGGGAGCGGGCCTGCTTGGAGTAGACGGAGGCGCCCTCCACACCGATGAATACCCACACGGTATAGAGCATGATGCCCTGAATCTGCTCAAAGACGGTTGAGCCGGAGTCCTCGCCCCAGAAATCAAAGGTGAACTTATCCCAGCTAAAGCCGAGGAAAGCAATGAAGACCATGAAGGCCAGAATCGGCACTATCTTGGCAATCGAGGTCACCATGCTCATCACAGCGGCCTGCTTAATGCCGCGCGCCAAAACTGCAAAAATGGCCCAAGACATTACCGACACTGCGATGGCGGAGGCCCAGCGATGATCGGCGTCGAAAAGCGGCACATAGTGGCCCACGGTGTTAAAGAAGAGTGTGGCATACCCCACCTGTGCGATTACGGAGCCAATCCAGTAGCCCCAGCCTGCGGTAAAGCCGATGAAATCACCTAGGCCCGCGCGGGCGTAGGAGTACACGCCGGAGTCGAGGTGCGGCTTGCGGTGCGCCAAGTACTGGAACACGAACGCGACAGAGAGCATGCCCACGCCGGCGATGAGCCAACCGATGAGCATTGCGCCGGGACCTGCAACCGAGGCGATGTTTTGAGGGAGCGAGAATATTCCACTGCCCACGGTGGAGCCGATAATCAAGGCGACGAGAGTCCACAGAGTCACCGTGTGATTGCGCGATGACTCGGCGTTCGCCGGGGAGGAAGTAGTGGAGGTCATTCGACTAAAATACCCCGCAAAAGCCACGGAGCGAAGTCAGCATTTAAAACCTGATTACTAAACTGCCCTATACTTTGTGGCCATGACTGTTCTGCTGCTCGATGAACGCTGGCCCACGATGATTCCGATGGAGGCCCAGGGCTTGCTCTTGGGTCCAGTTTCATTTACGGGTGAAGTTCCAGTGCGTGTGCGATGGAACTTCAGCGATCTCCTTTCGGGAGAGGATCCAACCGGGCTCGGGCTGCTCGTTTCTACCGACGCGCACGACGAAGAGGTAGAAGCGCGCCTGGCGGCAGGCGAAAAACTGATTGAGGCGCCCTCGCGCCAGGATCCGATGCTCCAAGCCCGCGAAGCGATGATGCAAGCGGTGCGGATAGGGCAATGGGAGCGGGCGCAGACTCATGAAAGCCTTTTGCCGTACTTGGCGGAAGAATCTCAAGAGTTTGCGGAGGCGGTCCGGGAACGCGCGGGGGATGAAGAATTGTGCAAGGAGCTTGGCGACGTCCTCCTGCAAGTTCTCTTCCATGCCGAGCTCGCCTCGCGGCGAGGCGCGTTTACGCTTGACGACGTCGCGGCTTCCTTCGTGACCAAACTTCGCTCGCGCGCACCGTATCTTTTTGATGGAACCCGCGAGCTAGTCGACGTCGAAAAGCAAGAGCTCCTGTGGGCAGAAGGAAAGGCCCGCGAGAAGTCGCAAGCCTTGGGTTTAGACTCCGGGAATTTGGAATCGGAGTCTTAAAGCTTCGGCAGGTTCAGGGTGGAGGAGAGCATTGGCAGGTAGTCCGAAATCTGGGATGACAGGCCGGTGCCGCCGGTGAGCAGGGTGTCCTGCTTGACGATGCCGCAAGCCAGTGCGCGGTCGGCGGTCAGGCCGGAGTACTTGATGGCTGCGATAGTCAGCGGGGAGATCTGAGCCTTCCGCTCGCCACCGAGATTCTGCAGGTTGTGTGCGAGTTGATTGCGGGTGGTGTTTTCATCGAGCAAAACGCCCGGGGTGTTCTGATCAATTAGTGTCAGGGCGGTGCGGACGGTGCCGCAGTCGGCTCCGGAGATGAGCTGCGCTGCGAGGCTGTTGATGTCGCCCAGCAGGTTCTGGGCCTGTGCAGCAGCCGGAGTGGCGGCGCCAAGGGCGATGGTGGCCAGGGCTGCGGCGGCGATTCGGCGGATGTTCATGTGACTCCTTCGGGAGGGGAAATGCGGGGTTGAGTAAGAGGAGGGTTAGGTCAAAAAGTCCAGACTTAACAGGGTTACTGTAGCGCAAAATGTTACGGGTGTGAATATAACGACATAATTTTTGCTAGTTTGCTGGATTTCTTCTGGGAGGATGCTCTCTGTCGAAGTGTCAGGTGGGGCAGGGATGTGTTGCCCGTTAAGATTGCTACCCATGACTAAGCGGCTGCGGAAACTCGGGGGCTGCGGCCTAGCCGCAGTCCTCGCTGTGGTCGTTATCGTTTCCCTTGTGGGCTGGGTTCTCTCCGCATTGGGCAAGCCAGCGACCTTGAAACAGCTGCAACCCGTGCCAGATGCCATGCCACCGTTGGCGGGAATGGCGGTTCCCGATATCGACGTGCACGCTGAGGGGCGTACAGCCGACAAACTAACGTATTGGTCCTCCCAACTGGAAGCTGAAACCGGTATCTCCGGTCAAGCGTTGCGGGCCTATGGAAATGCAGAGCTTATTGCTCGTGACGCATGGCCAGAATGCAATCTTCACTGGACGACCCTTGCGGGGCTGGGATGGGTGGAGACCCGCCACGGCACATACAACGGAAACTGGTTCCGTCCGTCGAAGTTGGATGAGAATGGCTATCCCGATCCGCCGATTATTGGCATTGCGTTGGATGGAACGAATGGGACGGCCCATACGCCGGATACCGATGGTGGGCATTTTGATGGCGATGCCGAGTTTGATCGCGCAGTTGGCCCGCTCCAATTCATCCCTTCCTCGTGGGAACATGTCGGCCGTGACGCAAACGGGGATGGTGTAGCCGATCCCAACCAAATCGACGATGCAGCACTCGGTGCGGCGGCACTCTTATGCTTTGGTGGAAGAAATTTGTCGGTTCCTGAAGATTGGCGTGCAGGCGTACTTAATTACAACCAGTCGGAGGACTACCTGCGACGCGTGGCTGCTGCAGCCAATGCTTATTCGATTCCGCAGCCCGCTGCTTCGTAGAAAAAATCACGTTTTAGCTCACTATGTGACTTTCTGTCCGACACGTTCCGAAGTTTTCTGGAACAATTGGCGGCAGGTGATTTGGGGCAAGAAACCCAAAGCACATATCTAAACCAATTTGGCTCAATAGGAGTGAAAGCAGCATGGCTGACATCATCCACGTATTTGCTCGAGAGATTCTTGATTCCCGCGGTAACCCGACCGTCGAGGCAGAGGTTTTCCTTGATGACGGTGCACACGGCGTAGCCGGCGTCCCGTCTGGTGCTTCCACAGGTGTTCACGAGGCACACGAGCTTCGTGACGGTGGCGAGCGCTACCTGGGCAAGGGCGTTCTCAAGGCTGTTGAGAACGTCAACGAAGAGATCGCTGACGAGATTGCTGGCTTCGAGGCCGACGACCAGCGCCTCATCGACCAGGCCCTCATTGCCCTCGACGGCACCGAGAACAAGTCTCGCCTCGGCGCAAACGCCATCCTGGGTGTTTCCATCGCTGCTGCTAAGGCTGCTGCTGAGTCCGCAGCCCTACCGCTGTACCGTTATATCGGCGGCCCGAACGCCCACGTTCTTCCAGTTCCAATGATGAACATTGTTAACGGTGGCGCACACGCTGACTCTGGCGTTGACGTTCAGGAGTTCATGATTGCTCCAATCGGTGCTGAGTCCTTCGCAGAAGCACTGCGCATGGGCGCTGAGGTTTACCACTCCCTGAAGTCCGTCATTAAGGAAAAGGGACTGTCCACCGGTCTCGGTGACGAGGGCGGCTTCGCACCAGAAGCTGAGTCCACCAAGGCTGCTCTGGACCTTATCGTTGAGGCAATCAAGAAAGCTGGCTTCGAGCCAGGCAAGGACATTGCCCTGGCACTCGACGTTGCTTCCTCTGAGTTCTTCAAGGACGGCAAGTACCACTTCGAGGGCGGCGAGCACACCGCTGAGGAGATGGCCAAGGTTTACGAGGAGCTCATCAACGAGTACCCAATCGTCTCCATCGAGGATCCGTTGCAGGAGGATGACTGGGAGGGCTACACCAAGCTCACCGCAACCATTGGTGACAAGGTCCAGATCGTTGGCGACGACTTCTTCGTCACCAACCCAGCCCGTCTGGCTGAGGGCATCGAGAAGAAGGCTGCTAACGCTTTGCTCGTGAAGGTTAACCAGATCGGTACCCTGACTGAGACCTTCGACGCTGTCGAGTTGGCTCACCGCAACGGCTACCGCACCATGATGTCTCACCGCTCCGGTGAGACCGAGGACACCACCATCGCTGACCTTGCAGTGGCACTGAACTGTGGCCAGATCAAGACTGGTGCACCGGCTCGTTCCGAGCGCGTTGCTAAGTACAACCAGCTGCTGCGCATCGAGCAGGAGCTCGGCGAGGGCGCTGTCTACGCAGGCCGCTCCGCATTCCCTCGCTTTCAGGGCTAATTCTGTTATGTCCATGGGCTTTTTGGACACGGAG
>NZ_KV788456.1:0-1794 GCF_001807295.1 Corynebacterium sp. HMSC06C06 | reverse complement strand
TGTCAGATGCGGGTTTTGGGTACCGGTGTTCCGGAGACCCGGTACTGCCGGGTTCCGGGTAGTTGGTACCGGGGCCGGGCCGACGGAGTCGGCCCGGCTGTTTGCTTTATTCGTCCGGTTCTATTGGGGCGGTGGCCTTGCGCATGTCGAAGTCTCCGATACGGATTCGGTGGCCGTTGTTGAGGCGGCTTACGAGTGAATCGGCTCCGACTCTGTCTGGCAGTGTTTCAACCCAATAGGCGGCAGCTGATTGGGAGGAGATCAGTGTCGGGAGCCGACCGTCGCGGTCGAATATGATCTTGATTAGGTCTTCTTGCCCGCGCTGGTTGATGCTGATGGTCATAAAGTCGTCGATGATAAGGACATCGACGTTGATCAGTTTCCGCATCTTATCGAGGTAGTTTTGGTCAGTCGGTGAGAAGACCGCCAGCATGTCTACAAGTTGATCCAGCCGGTAGTACGCCACGGAGTATCCAGCCTTGCACGCGGCGATACCGATGGCGCAGGCAATGTAGGTCTTGCCTGTTCCCGTCGGGGCGAGGATGTGAATATTGGTCGGGTTTTCCCGCCAGTTAGTTGCTGCGATTCGTTTCAGCTGGCGCATGTTGATACCGCGTTGTTCTGCCTGGGTGATTTCAGCCAGGCTTGCATCCGGGTATCGGAATTTAGCCTGGGTAATGGCCTTGGCAATGTTGCGTTGTTGGCGTTGTGTGTAAGCTTCTTCGACTGCGGCGAGGAAGATGTCTTCTGGTAGCGCATCCGCATAGGCCTCGTCGTTGACAACCTCGTAGAAGATGTCAGCGAAGGTCGATACGCGAAGCTTGCGCATTTTCGCCCGCACAATCTCGTCGTCGATGCTGCTCATGGTTTCACTCCTTATTGCTTCTAGTTTTCGTAGTGGTCAGCAGGCCGGATAAAGACGGCATCGGCCACCTCACCGGTAAGCGGGGTACTTGGGCGTGGGTGGTGCTTGGCCACAGGCTGTGGTTTTGCCCCTGGTGGCCCGGGATGTTGTTGGGCGTGGGCAATGTCAGTCTGGATGCGTTTGATCACTGCCATCGTGGGGGCCAGCTTCTTGTCTAAGACCTGCTGGCATGCAGGTTCGAGGGTGGCTTTGTTGTGCTTTTTGCCCAGGTTGGCCAGCACGTTGCGTGCCTGAATGAGTCCGCGGGGGATGGCGGCACTATTGCGGTCGAGGATCATCGCTATGACTGCGTGCGTTGCTGCCCCGAACGACGAGGCCCAGGCCAAGAGCTCATCACGGGTAAGCGCCTTGTGGCCTTCATCGTCGCCACGCGGTGCATGCTGAGGGTTGGTGGAATACCGGTATTTGAATCCGTGAAGGCGCGTGTGTTCAGCAACAAGCTGCTCCCCGTTGAAGATGCTTACTAGTTGCGGGGTGAGCCTGACTGTTACCGATTCTCCCACCAGCTGAAATGGCACTGAATAGTACTGGTAGTCACAGGTGATGTGCCAATTGCGGTCGACTTTAAGCCGCTTATAAGACACTTCCGTAAACGGCGTCGGCGGCAGATCCCGCATCATTGGTGCCTCTTCTTTATCAAAGCGCATGCGCCGTGTTGAGCCATCAGGCCGCGTCATTGCGCTGTTGATATCAGCAAGACGGCAAGCGATCGCCTCATTAAGCTCATCAAGGCTATAGAAGACCTCGTTGCTGAAGTACCCGAGTATTTTGGTGTAGGCGATTTTCACGGCACGTTCTACTGCCGCTTTGTCGCGTGGCCTGCCGGGCCGAGTCGGCACGATCGTGACCCCGTAATAGTCGGCAAACGC
>NZ_KV788455.1:0-2255 GCF_001807295.1 Corynebacterium sp. HMSC06C06 | reverse complement strand
AAATAGGGTGTCCACTAAACGAGGGTAACCTCACCCTAATGCCTGTTCCCTAGATAACAATCTCAATTTTAACTACACTGATCGTTGACTTTAGCTATTAATCTGTAAGCAAACCTAGAACTACTAAGCAAACTTAGGACCACAATAATCAATAGTTGAAGTCAACGTAATTCTCATCTCTAAACCAATCAGTTCCCCCTGAGGATAAAATGAAGATTAGACGTCTCATTCTAGCTACCTGCGCAGCCCTCTCTTCCCTTTCCCTCGTTGCTACGTCATCTGCTACAGCCGATGAATTTCACGGTCATTGGGTGAAAGGAAGAATCCTTGAAACCTACAACCGCCTCGGTGGATACGGCACTTTTGGAAACGCTAGTACCGAAGAATTGAATGCTGCTAATGGAGGAAAGTTCCAAGAATTTCAGCGCGATTCATCAATTTACTGGCATCCCTCAGTATCAAATGGAACTGCTCACCAAGTCGGAGGGAAGATCCGTGAAAAATGGGGGGCTTACAACTGGGAGAATGGATACTTAAACTATCCAATCACGAACGAGCTTCCTACTCGTGCTGCGAATGGACGTTTTAACCATTTTCAAGGTGGTTCTATTTACTGGAGTCCTGCAACCGGCGCCCACACTATCCAAGGCGCAATCCGCGATCGCTGGGCAAACCAAGATTGGGAAGTAGGTTCACTTGGTTTCCCCACCACAGATGAGCAGTCCACTCCTTCAAAGACGGGAAAATACAACCATTTTCAAGGTGGTTCTATTTACTGGAGTCCTGCAACCGGCGCCCACACTACCCAAGGGAGAATCCGCGATTACTGGGCGAATATCGGATGGGAAAACAGCCGTTTTGGTTTCCCCACCAGCGAGGAATACAGAGTAGGAGGTGGGGCAATTCAACAGGATTTCCAGGGACAAAACCTGCAATGGGTTCCCTCAAACTCTTCTGCTCTTGCCCCCTATAAACCTGACTACGCAAGTTATGATCAACAGTACCTCCTGTTTGACCAGAACGAACGGTGGACGCCGCAAGCCATCAATAGAGAAGTAGTCACGCATTTTAACCAATATTTCACGTTCACCGGGTGTCCTGATGAACTCTATGCTGAAGCCAAATGTGAGCTAGACGCAGTGGGCGGTACAAAAGCTCCAGTCAAAATCGAAGCAATCTCGGCAGATGGTTTCAGCATTCGCTCATTAGAAGGGCATCCTGAGGGAGCGGATCGCCTGATCAACTTTAAGTTCACGACTTACAGCTACAACGGGGCAACGAATATCCGCCTTCGAGTACAGGCTTCCGGTCCAGTATCCAACGCGTCATATTTGGGCCCGTTGAATTCGGAAACTGTTGCTCGATATTCGTGGTCAAAGTTTTCACAAAATCTACAGAAACGAATCAACAATTCGCTGACGACCTACATCACCAGTGACAAATTCACTCCTTCGATTCGGTCTTTCCGCTCCATATCGCCTGAGGATACGACTATCCTTTCGAATGATCCGGGAATGGAAGAAACAGAAGTTATTAATCCAACAAACGTAGATACTTCCAAGATTACGAACGAGGTTCCTTTGTTCCCAATCGACACAGAAGACGCCAAACTGGAGCAAACCCTTGGAGAAACGAATCCGGCTACTACGACAGAAACTTCGGACTTGGCAACAGAAACACTGGCTGGTGATGAGACAAAAAGCGATGTAACTGTTTCGGAGCCCGCAAAAAGCTCTACCCAAGAGCCAATCAATCCTAGTTAATGGGTGCAAGACAGATTGAGGCTTCTAGAATTTTACTGGTTAGAGTCCAAACTCCCTGTTGAAGAAGGGAAAACATGCTCTATATAGTTCCGGGGATACTAGCTGGGATAATTTTTTATTTGATTCTTTCAGGAGTGAGCTGGTTCGTTAATAAAGTATGGCCAAAAAATCGACAGCTGCGAGCACATAGTCGTCTTGCCATTCATTGTCTAGCCGCTATCACGTTTACTATTTTCCTTGTTGTTTCCGGTGGCGGTGGAAATTGGGCCACCCACTTACAAATCAGCGGTTTCCTATTGTCCGGATGCATGTTGAGCTTCGTAACATCAATCCGAGACACCCCTCCTCAACAAGAAGAAAACGGGAAAATGCCCAGCAGATAGATGGGAACAAAGCTCTACTTTCAGCTATAAGCGATAATGCGCTGAAGTTAGGGCTAGCGGAGCTTAAGAGTTAATTTGTGATGTCTATGGAGTTTTTGGTCACGGAGTC
>NZ_KV788454.1:0-1096 GCF_001807295.1 Corynebacterium sp. HMSC06C06 | reverse complement strand
TGAATCGTGCCGCCCGTAGGGCAAAGAAAAAGCGGCGACATTAAGCGATTGCCTAATTCTCTGCCGAGTTTCCATAGTTGAATAAGTCGGCAGTTAACACACCTTATTTTCCGTAAACTGCCGACTATGGAAGAGAAAAACCTATCGTCATTAGTGTTCGGAAACGTCGTCCTTGAATCTCAGTTTTTGGGGACAACTCCTCGAATATATGCCGCTGACATGCGGTCTTATTCTTTACGCCCCAGTCCTTATGTCACTCTCTCTGCCCCCTTAAATGATTTAAGAGGGCAGCTTCAACCTGACCATGCTGAGGCTATCGCTAAGAAAATCTTTGACTCCGTGGCTGAAGAGCTGAACGAAAACTACCCAGGTGGTTGTGAGCGTGCAGAGGAGGAACTAAAAGCCTGGCTTATGCAGAGTAATTAGTGCACATTGCATGGAAGATGGACTTCTTTGGAGATACCAATGTCATGATGCTTTCCTGCAAAAATCTCTCCATCAATTCGATAATCATGCCCTGAAGTAGTTGGGTCACAGATCGCTTCTCCACGAACAAATCCGTAGCCACCCTCAGGAAGATTCTTAGAGGTTTCATCTACGGTCTCATAAGCAAATCCGAGATGTTCTTCTTGAAGTCTGATCTTTGCGCTTAAAGGAAGAAACCCAGTTCCAGTACACCGGACATGCAATCCATAAGAGAGAATTCCTCCGGCTTCTACCTGGGGATTCGCAAATGTTCCAGTGCATACACCTGCATTCAAAGAGCGAGTTGATATTCCATCATTCGATGTTTCCTCATCAAGCGTAAAAGTAAAGCTATCTCCAGGCTTCACCTCAGCCCGAGGTGATGCGCCTTCTGATATCTCAGTCGAAGTAGCAGATGCTAGCGGGCAAGAGAGGGCGAGGGCAGAAAGAACAGTTGCAACGACAGTACAAGTTGACCTGGTTTTAATTCTCATAAAAGTGATTATGTGGGTGGATAAAGAAGTCTGCAACACTTTGAAATAGAAATCCGACTAACGAATCTGGAGAATTAGCGCCCCTTTTTCTGTTCGCGCTCGAGCTTGCGGTGCGTGAGTTTGCCGAGCTTATGGAG
>NZ_KV788453.1:0-650 GCF_001807295.1 Corynebacterium sp. HMSC06C06 | reverse complement strand
AGGCCGGCGTCCTAGGCCGCTAGACGAACGGGGCTCGTTTAGCTGTCCGTTGCGGACTTGTTAAGAGTAAACGATGCCTAAACACTTAAACAAATCGCCTGCTAGCAATAGAAAAATCCCGAACCCTTTGGCGCTTTTCTTGCGTGGTTAGCAGCTTGCTTTCTCTTAGGCTGGGCGCGGATCGAATCAGTGGTTATTCCGCTTGCAATCTGTTGATAGACAGAGCCTGGAAATTTAGCGTGCCAACTCGGGTTCGGGATGACGCTTAACGTCTAACAGCATTCGCACGAGGCTCCTACTTCTACGAGAGTTGGTTTAAAAGGAAGTTAAGGATTCTAGCGATGCTGCCTAGTCGAAGGCGTTAGAGTAGCGTCGGTGAAAATGATGCGTTTCAATATCCGCCATCTACTCTCCTTTCATCCGGTAACTGCTTGTATCTGCAGTCTAGGCACCGAATATCAGCCGCGGAAGCACTTTGGAGAACTTCCCAGTGGTCCCTCCCCTGGTACTTAAGCCTAAGACAAGAAGTGCTCGAGATTTAGCGCGCTGGTATGGGGTAAACAAGGACCGGTCCGCGCCGCCAACATAAGAAAAATCCCGAAACACGATCTTTAACGAAAGTGTTTCGAGATTTTCTATTTGTACCCCGT
>NZ_KV788452.1:0-605 GCF_001807295.1 Corynebacterium sp. HMSC06C06 | reverse complement strand
TGTCGATTTGGGGTAGTTGGTACCGCGAGTCCGCGTAGTTGGTACCGGGGTTCCACGTACCCGGTACTGCAAGGGGGTTTTCTTTCATAGTTGATGTTGGCGGCACCACGATCCGCTGGTGTTGCGTCAACTTCTACTTGGAAGGAGCTGGTCCTTGTGGCCAACTTCAAACAGATCATCGCGATGTGCCTTGATGGTGCTAGCTACGCGCAGATCACACACGCATTGGGATGTTCACGACGAGAAGTATCCCGCGCAAAGAAAGTCATCAACGATGAGGCACTAACTCCAGAGCGTTTCCGTCAACTTCCACCGGGATGGTTCGATGATCGATTCAGCGACGGCCGGAGTAAACGGACGATGTCCTACGACCAGCCTGATTTTCACGCTCTTGCACGCAAGCTGAAAAGTACAAAGCATGTGACCAGGCATAAGCTGTGGATGGACTACTTATCGCAGCCGTGTCCGACGGACAAGACAAAGTACCAGTACTCCCAGTTTTGCAGTGGGCTCAATGAGTTTCTGCGTGCCAATGATCTCGTTGAAGTTATCACCCATGAGCCAGGCCAAGAGCTTTACGTTGACTGGGCCGGTGACAAAGTGCC
>NZ_KV788451.1:0-809 GCF_001807295.1 Corynebacterium sp. HMSC06C06 | reverse complement strand
GATGCTCCTATGTTGTGTCAAGCTGATTTGAGAAGTTCTTCATAAGCCAACCTCAACTCCGGCAAAGGGCGTTTGCCGGTTTCGATATCACTGATTCTCGCCGGGGCACACCCGAGTTTTTCAGCAACCTGGGCTTGCGATAACTGCCTCTCGATCCGTCGAGCTTTGAGTTCATCAACCTCTACCTGGCCCGTTGGAAGAACGGCCTGACCCAAGCACAACACCCGGTAGACCTCCCTGACAATGGCGCGTTTCAGACACCGTAAGATCTCCTTTTTCGACAATCCTTCCTTGGTGCGTTTGGCTACGTAGTCCCTGGTGCGTTGGTCATGATGCATCCGCACCAACGCGATCCGATGCAACGCAGAATTCGCCCGACGATCACCACCCCGGTTGAGACGGTGCCGATGAGTCCGTCCAGAACTAGCCGGAATCGGTGCGACCCCGCACAGATGAGCTAATGCTGCCTCGGAGTGAATCCGGCCTGGATTATCCCCCACACTGACAATCAGATCAGCAGCCACCACGGAACCACACCCAAATATCGAGGTCACATGCGGATTGATCATCTCAACCAGGATACTGATGTGTTTTTCCAGCTGCGTGCCCTGTTTCTGTAAATCACGATAGGTGGTGGCTAATGTCTTCAACGCGAGGAGCACCCCATTTCTGGGGTCGGCCAGGTCAGCTGATGGTCGGCACCGGGACAAGGCCTCCACCATGACCAATGTGGACATCGCACTATAGCGGCGTCGAATCTCATCGGGTGCTGTGACCAGCAACGATTTGATCGTTGTCATCAGTTTCGC
>NZ_KV788450.1:0-748 GCF_001807295.1 Corynebacterium sp. HMSC06C06 | reverse complement strand
CAGTTTCGCTGCTGTCATCACGAGCTGACGGCGGGTGATCTGCAACCCACGGAGGGATTCCACTGGCCCGGAAGTGTCTTTCGGGATGCTTAAGGCTTCCCCGGTGAGCACCTGGCGGGCGGCAGCGACAGCATCAACGGGGTCTGATTTGCCGTCCCGGCGTCGAACGGCCCGGGTAGGGCGTAAGACTTCTACGACTGAGTATTTCTGGGTGCGAAGGTGGCGTGTCAGGCCTGCTCCATAGGAGCTGGTTCCTTCCACGCCGACGGTGGTGACACCGTAGGTTGCCATGAACTCTGAAATCGCCACGTAGCCAGGGTTGGTGGCGGGGAAGGTGTCGGTGGCGATGTGCCGGCCGGTGTCCGAAATGACGGCAACAGTGTGGGTATCGGTGTGGGTGTCGATTCCGGCGACGGGGCCGGTGGGGCAGTCGAAAGTGGTAGGCATTGGGGATCAGGTCCTGTCTGTGAGCAAACGTGCGGGTGACCCGCGATCCGGGGTTTCCGGGCAGACAAGACGCTGATGGGACGACTACACTAGACACCTGCCGGGGTGGTCACGGTGGAGACGTCACGCTCCTATAAGGTCATGGGCGGATTCACCGGATTGCGGTACAGGGGCGGAACTAACATGGAAGACAGATCACGCTGAAGGCACATGAGGAGATCATGGCCAGTCAAGAAGTGGGTCATTCCACGTGGTTCCGATCCTGTATTCCCATTATCAGCGTCAAGTTGTTTGTGTGTGG
>NZ_KV788449.1:0-43229 GCF_001807295.1 Corynebacterium sp. HMSC06C06 | reverse complement strand
GCACCGTGGACTAACCCCCACAAACGAAACCCCGCCCCGAAAGGCGGGTCATTCGGCATGCCGCTTTCTAAAAAGACAGTCGCATCTGGTGCCAGACAACGCCGCCGTGAGTCGAGGCGCTCGTGCCTTCGTCGACGAAACCGTTGAATTCGGCCATGGCAGCAGTCTAAAACGCGCGCAGCGCCCCGCCGGAGTTCGGCGAGACGCTGCGGGGCGGGCGGGATTATTCCCACTCGATGGTTCCCGGTGGCTTGGAGGTGCAATCCAAGACCACGCGGTTGACGTCCTTGACCTCGTTGGTGATACGGGTGGAGATCTTCTCCAACACATCGTACGGCAGGCGGGTCCAGTCTGCGGTCATGGCATCCTCAGAAGATACCGGGCGCAGCACGATTGGGTGGCCGTAGGTGCGGCCGTCGCCTTGAACGCCGACGGAGCGGACGTCGGCAAGCAGTACCACTGGGCACTGCCAGATCTCGCCGTCCAGGCCAGCGGCAGTCAGCTCGGTACGCGCGATGAGGTCTGCCGCGCGCAAGGTCTCCAAACGTTCTTCAGTAACCTCGCCGATAATGCGGATGCCCAGGCCCGGGCCCGGGAACGGCTGGCGCGCCACGATTTCCTCGGGCAAGCCCAGCTCACGGCCCACGGCGCGCACCTCGTCCTTGAACAGCAGACGCAGCGGCTCGACAAGCTCAAACTCGACGTCGTCAGGCAAGCCGCCCACGTTGTGGTGGGACTTGATGTTCGCCGTACCGTCACCGCCGCCGGACTCCACGACGTCCGGGTACAGCGTGCCCTGGACGAGGAAGTCAACGGAGGAACCTGCGGGGGCGTCGTTAAGCACTCCTGCAACAGCACGCTCGAAGGAACGGATGAACTCCGCACCGATTGCCTTACGCTTGGCCTCCGGCTCGGTAACGCCGGCGAGCTTGGCAAGGAACGCCTCGCGTTCGTCTGCGGTGACGAGCTTTGCGCCTGTCGACGCCACGAAGTCCTTCTCCACCTGCTCACGCTCGCCCGCGCGCAGCAGGCCGTGGTCCACGAAGACACAGGTCAGACGGTCGCCGATGGCACGCTGCACGAGCGCGGCAGCCACAGCAGAATCCACACCGCCGGACAGACCGCAAATAGCGCGACCTTCAGGACCAACCTGCTTCTGGATATCAGCGATGAGCTGCTCCGCAATGTTGTCTGCGGTCCAGTTCTGCTCGAGGCCTGCAACCTCGGTGAGGAAGCGGGTGAGCACTTCCTGGCCGTGCGGAGAGTGCAGAACCTCAGGGTGGTACTGCACGCCCGCCATGCGCTTGGCGACGCACTCGAAAGCCGCCACCGGCGCACCCGCCGAGGAGGCAGTGACCTCGAAGCCTTCCGGAGCCTTGGAGACAGAGTCGCCGTGGGACATCCACACCTTGTGTGTAGCCTCGAGGCCCTGATGCAGGACGCCGCCGGAAACGTTGACGTCGGTGCGGCCGTATTCACGGGAGCCAGTCGACGCCACGGTACCGCCGAGCGCCTGGGTCATAGCCTGGAAGCCGTAGCAGATGCCAAAGACCGGGATGCCCAGTTCAAGCAGCTCGGGTTTCAGAGAAGGAGCGCCATCCTCATAGACAGAAGACGGACCGCCGGAAAGAATCAGAGCGACCGGATTCTTGGCCTTGATTTCTTCCACGGTGGCAGAGTTAGGAACAACCTCGGAGTAGATGTTGGCCTCACGGACGCGACGTGCGATGAGCTGCGCGTACTGAGCGCCAAAGTCCACAACGAGGACTGGACGCGGAGTAGTGGTTGGGTTAGTCACGCGCTACAGTCTAGCCCATTGAACCGTCTTTAAATACGGGGTACCCCAGTTCGTTGTGGGAAGCGGTGGCCGCTACACTTCGGGCTCTGGCGCGCGGACGAGCGCGTGCTGCGTTGCCGTGGCTAAAGCGGCGCGGAATGCTGCCAGACCGGGGTGGGATTCGCGGCCGGAGCGGACTGCTGTGTATAGCGTGCGGGTGCTATTTCCAGGTAGGTCCAGCACGCGGACGCTGCCGAGATTTGGCAGGAACAGCCGCGGCACGATCGCCACTGCGTGGCCGGTGTGCACGAGGTGGCCTTGCAGGAACGGGTCTGGGGTCTCAAAGACCACGTTGGGGCTAAAGCCGTGGCGCAGGCACATCTGGTGGGTAAACCGCCCCATCGACAGGTGCGCCGGGTCGATAGCAAATGGCACGCCCTCTAATTCGGAAAAAGTCAGCTCTGACCAAGGACCTTCCTGCGGCGTGATGAGGTGCAGCGGGTCCTCGGCGAGCAGCTCGCGGTGGACGTATTCGTCGGTGGCGGGGATGTCGGCGTCGTACTCCTCACCGAGAATGAGGTCCACCTCGCGGGTGCGCAGCAGTTCCGACGCCGTCTCCACATCGCGTTGCTTGATCTCCACCTGCAGGTCCGGGTGCGTGCGCGCGAGCACCGTGAGCGCTGCGGGAATGATAGACGACATCACAGTCTGGAAACTCGTCACTCGGATAGTTCCGCGCACGAGTGAGGTCGACGCGAGGACACGGGACTCCGCTTCGTCGGAAAGTGCAAGCATTCACCCTGCGTATTCGGCCAAAATCTCACCTTGCTCGGTAAGCCGGATACGCCGCCCGACCTTCTCGTAGAGCTTTACCCCGACGTCACGTTCGCACTGCGCGAGTTGCTGCGAGATAGCGGAGTGGGTGTACTGCAAAGCTTCCGCCACTGCGGTTACGGTTCCGAGGCGTTGCAGCTCAAAAAGCACGCGGAGGCGATGCAAATCCAACATTGCAGTTTTCCTTACAGGTAC
Source organism: Corynebacterium sp. HMSC06C06 (assembly GCF_001807295.1). Classification (NCBI taxonomy): domain Bacteria; kingdom Bacillati; phylum Actinomycetota; class Actinomycetes; order Mycobacteriales; family Corynebacteriaceae; genus Corynebacterium; species Corynebacterium sp. HMSC06C06. Next base: position 40,423 of record NZ_KV788449.1, on the reverse strand, counting down.
ATGTCAAAAAGTGTAGATAGACTAACAGTTTGCCTCTGCCGCACAATATGGGCATGACAAATCCTCTCGCTATCTTGTGCGTCATCGGATCCTGCATCTCCCTGCAGCTCGGTGCGGCGCTCGCAGTGCAGCTTTTCGACGACGGCGGCACCTGGGGCACCGCTGCCCTGCGCCTGCTGATGGCGGCGGCCGTCCTGCTACTCATCAGCCGGCCAAAGGTGCGCACCTGGGGCCGCGAGCAGTGGCTCACCGCAGCTGCGCTCGGTCTCTCGCTGGGCATGATGAACGGCTTCTTCTACGCGGCCATCGCGCGCATCCCTATCGGCCCAGCGGTGACCATCGAGTTCATCGGCCCACTGCTACTGGCGGCGTTTTTATCGCGTTCGCTTCGCGACGCCGTCTGCGTCGCCCTCGCCGTCTTCGGCCTCGGCCTGCTGGGCTGGGATTCGCTGACCGGCGAGCCGCTTGACCCCATCGGCGTCGGGCTCGTGCTGGTCGCCGGTGCTTGTTGGGTTGCCTATATCTTGGCCTCGAAGAAAGCAGGAAGCCTGTTTTCCGGCCAGGACGGCCTAGCGGTCGCGCTAGCAATCGGCGGCATCGCCCTGCTGCCGATGGGCGGCCAAGGCGCCGTGGTGCTCGTCTCTGATTCCCATCTGCTGCTGCTTGCTTTCGGCACGGGTCTGCTCGCCTCGCTCATCCCCTACTCCCTGGAAATCACAGCTTTGCGAAACCTCAACCCCAACGTCTTTTCCATCCTCGTGGCACTCGAGCCGGTGTTTGCCGCTTTCTTCGGCTGGCTGCTGCTGTCGCAGAACCTCAGTCCGTTGAAGCTGCTGGCCATCGCGCTGGTTATCATGGCCTCGGTACTACAGACGATGGTGCCTGACCGCGGCACAAAACCGAAACTGCGACGGGTGCCATGGAAGGCACACCGCCGCAGTCGGGCAAAGGTCGGTTAGCGTACTGCCAGACCAACCTTCTGGAATGACTTCAAGTCCGTGTAGCCGCACTTGGCCATCGCACGCTGGAGTCCACCGACCAGGTTCAGCTGGCCGTGCGGCTCATTAGACGGGCCGTGCAAGATGACCTCGAGCGAAACCTGCTCCGGCTCCGACAACGGCGCGTATCCTGCCGCGATGAGGTCCATGTCCGCAGCCTCGATAACGCCGCGCGGGAAGCGTGGGTGCCCTGCGGTCGAAGGCCAGTAGTAGCCCTTTCCGCCTGCCTCTGCAGCGCGGGCCAAAACCGGACCCAAGACCACAGAATCAGCACCGCACGCGATCGCCTTGGCGATGTCTGCGGAGGTGAAGATGTCGCCGTCGGCAAGCACGTGCACGTAGCGGCCGCCGGTCTCGTCGAGGTAGTCGCGGCGAGCGGCAGCGACGTCGGCAATGGTGGTTGCCATCGGCACATCAATGCCCACAGTCTCCGCGTTGGTGTTAACGCCAGAGCCCACGATGATGCCGGCAGCGCCAGCACGCATCAGGTGCAACGCAGTGGTGTAATCCGCCACGCCACCAGCGATAACCGGCGTATCGATGGAACCAATGAACTCCTTCAAGTTCAGCGGCTCACCGCCCTGCTGCACGTGCTCCGCAGAAATCAACGTGCCCTGAATAAACAGAATCTCCGCGCCGGCCTTAATGACCACCGGCGCCAGCTCGCGGGCACGCTGCGGCGACACACGCACCGCCACGGTCACGCCGGAGTCACGCACCTGTGCGATGCGCTCTGCCAACAGCTCCTCATTCAGCGGCGCTGCATGCAGCTCCTGCAGCGTGGAAAGGTCAAAAGGATTCTCGGTGACCTTCGCCAAGGCTGCCTCTAGGTCCGCGTGACGGCCCCACAGACCCTCCGCGTTGATGACGCCCAAGCCACCCTGCTTGCCCATCTCGATGACGAACTCCGGCGTGGCCAAAGCGTCAGTGGGGTGCGATACCAACGGGATGTCGAAGGTATAAGCGTCGATGTTCCAGGTGGTGTCGACGTCCTTCGACGAGCGGGTACGGCGGGTAGGGACCAAGGAGATCTGATCAAGATCGTAGGTACGGCGTGCCTCACGGCCGATACCGATTTCAACGTAATCGCGCATGTGCTCTTTCCTCGAAAGATTCGTTTAGCGGTAGTTCGGAGCTTCGATGATCTGCTGCAGGTGGTGCGGGTGAGATTCCTTCAGGCCCGCCGCGGTGATCTGGACGAAGCGCTTGGTCTTCAGCTCCTCGAGGGTGGCTGAACCGGTGTAGCCCATGGAAGCGCGCAGGCCGCCGATGAGCTGGTGCACGATGGCATCGATGTCACCGCGGAAAGGAACGCGACCCTCGACGCCCTCCGGAACCAGCTTGTCCTCGCTCTTAACGTCGGCCTGGAAGTAGCGGTCCTTGGAGTAGGAGCGCTTCTCGCCGGTCAGGCCGCGGCCCTGCATAGCGCCCATGGAGCCCATGCCGCGGTAGCGCTTGTACTGCTTGCCCTGGACCACGACGATATCGCCAGGTGCCTCGGTGGTGCCTGCGAACATGGAGCCCAGCATGACGGTGTCGGCACCAGCGGCCAACGCCTTGGCGACGTCGCCAGAGTACTGCATGCCGCCATCGCCAATGACCGGCACGCCAGCCGGACCAGCCACTGCCGCAGCTTCCATGATGGCGGTGATCTGCGGAGCGCCAACGCCTGCGACGACGCGGGTGGTGCAGATGGAGCCTGGGCCAATGCCGACCTTGATAGCGTCCGCGCCGGCCTCAATCATGGCCTTCGCCGCCTCGCGGGTAGCGAGGTTGCCGCCCACGACATCGACCTTGGAGCCGAAGTCCTTCTGTACACGGGAAACCATCTCCAGCACGCGGTTGTTGTGCGCGTGAGCGGAGTCGACGACGAGAACGTCAACGCCGGCGTCGACAAGCGCGCCTGCACGAGCATAGGATTCCTCACCCGTACCGATACCCGCTGCCACCAGCAGTCGTCCGGAGGAATCCTTGGAAGAGTTCGGGAACTGCTCGGTCTTTACGAAGTCCTTGACGGTGATGAGACCGACGAGCTTGTTGTCATCGTCGACGATAGGCAGCTTCTCCACCTTGTTGGAAGACAGCAGCGCGAGCGCCTCTTCCTTGGCCACGCCTTCCTTTGCCACGACCAGCGGCATCGGGGTCATAATCTCGGAAACCTTGCGGCCGAAGTCCGGCTCGAAGCGCATGTCGCGGTTGGTGCAAATACCCACCAGGGTGCCGTTAGCGTCTACAACCGGCAGGCCAGAAATACGGAAACGAGCGCACAGCTCGTCTACTTCCTGGATGGTCATGTCCGGGGTTGCGGTAACTGGGTCAGTAACCATGCCGGACTCGGAGCGCTTAACGATCTCAACCTGGGTGGCCTGGTCCTCAGTGGACAGGTTGCGGTGCAGGACGCCAATACCGCCCTGACGGGCCATGGCGATAGCCATACGGGCCTCGGTAACGGTATCCATAGCAGCGGAAGCCAGTGGCACACCAAGACGGATGTTGCGGGTGAACTGCGCCGACGTGTCCACCTCGGACGGAACGATGTTGGATTCTGCCGGCAAAAGCAAAACGTCGTCGAAGGTCAAGCCGTAGAGGGCTACCTTGTTTGGGTCGTCGCCACCAGTACGAACGTGGTAATCGCTCATGAGTTAAGGACACTCCTTAAAGGCCAAGAGGGGTTTCGCGGTAACCACAACCTTAGTGCTTTAAGCGCGCGAAATGGTAGCCGGGCGTCCGAGTACCTGCGCCTAATGAATTCTGGCGAATAAATTGCCTAAAGGGGGTGCGACTTAATAGGCTCGCAAAGGTGAACTTCTTCGCCAATATGCCACGCGACCCATTCGCTGACGATCCCAACGACCCGGCTTCCTTCCTGGAGGAGGACGAGCAGGTCATGCCGCTTTCCGAGGACGAGCGTCTGGCTATCATCCACGACCTCACCTTGGTCCAAGAATTTGCCCGGGTGCTGGGCCCGCGGGGAATCGATGGCATCTTCTTCCTCTGCGAAGACTGCGAGGAGAACCACTTCTACGAGTGGGACATCATGGCTGCAAACATGCGCGCCACCCTCGCCGGCGAGCTCGCCCCGGTCCACGAGCCGGGCGCTGAGCCCGACCCCACCCGCTACGTCCCATGGGACTACGCCCTGGGTTACATGGACGGCCTCGACGGCCGCTAATGCGCTTGGCTACGCCACCAAAAAATCCCTAGCTCCTTTTCGGAAGCTAGGGATTTTCCTTACCGCTGGGTTTGCACCGGCGCTAGGTTATTGCCGTTGCCTTTATCTGTACCTTCGCCGTTATCTTCACTCGGTTCCGTCTGGCCCTCGGTGGGCTGCAGGGGGTTCTGCGGCGCGGAGCTCGTCACAACGACTGTCGAGGTCAAGGTCTGATATTCGGTCACCGTTACCGGGGCTGGCGCTGGGTTGGTTGCCGGAGCATCCTTCTCAACGGTCTCAGTCGAGGTCACGGTAGTACGCGGAGCGGGGGCAGGAGCTGGTTTGTCGTCTGCGCTTTCCTTGGAGGAGCGAGCGTTATCCATAATGCGGCGTGCTGCTTCCAGCAGTTCGCGGGTACCGTTCAAATCTCCCTCAGCGGAGCGACGTTCCATTTCCTCGAGGGTAGTTGCAAGCTCGACCACGGAGGCGTCGTCAGTGCCGAACAGCGACTGATTGACTCCGTATAGGGGCGAAGCCGGGCCTGCGTTATACACGGCCGTACCAGCACCAGCAATGACCAACGTGGCCGCCGCAGCACCAATAAGACCATTGACGAGAGGACGCGAACGACGACGCTTGCGGGCCGCAGCCAACGAGATTACCTCCGGCTCCAGCTCGGCGCCCTCGATGATAGGGGCGGGCGGCATCTGCCGCTCGACGTCCTCACGCAGCTCGAGGAAGAGAGCAGCCAGCTCATCTTCACCAGCGGAAGGGTCCTGTCCTTGAGAAAGGCTGGTCAGGAATGCGTCATCATCGACCAAGGGCTGTAGCTGCTCAGCAACGCTGTGAGTAGGCTCTTCCTTCTTTGCCATGATGCCCCCTTCCTTGAATGAGATATATGTAATAGAGAAACGCTTGTACTATGCGGCGGGACCGCCGATAGCCTTACGCAATTGCGACAATGCCCGATGTTGTGCGACGCGAACAGCGCCGGGAGTAGAACCCACGATCTCTGCGGTTTCTTCTGCCGACAGGCCCACGAACACACGCAAAATAATAATGTTTCGAGCTTTGTCACTTAATGTATCGAGCAACTCACGCACTCTGTTACTACCGTCTGCTACCAGCGCTGTTTCCTCTGGATTTGCCTCTTTGGTAGCGCCTTCCGGCACCTCTTCGGTGGGGTTAGACTGATCGCGCCCCATTGCCCGGTGTGCATCCGTGACTTTGTTGAATGCGATGCCGTAGACATAAGCCATAAACGGCCGTCCTTTGTCCTCGTACGAGCCGATGGACGTGGCTACGGCGAGGCAAATTTCTTGGGTAACGTCCTCGGGCGTGGGTTGGCGGCCACCTCCGATGCGAGCACGGCAGTAACGCAGCACCTGGGGGTGAATGATCCGCATGATGCTTTGGAGTGCGCGACGATTTCCGTCAATTGCAAGCGGAACGAGGTCCGCTAGCTCTTTATCGGTATCGCTCACTGTTCATCCTTGGTGGTAGTTTCCGCGTTCTGACACACGGCCAATGGCTGCAATTTTGGCATAAGCACGCTAATTTGCCCGAACCGCGAGGGTAAAGCTCCCCACTAACCTAAACCAAATTAGCCCTTTTGGGTGGATGTTTTCGCTTCATTCCCCGGCGCGCCAAAAGTTCATAAACCGTTAATCTTGCTGGTTCACACAGGTCAAAGGGGTAAAATCTCGGATCGTTTTCGCAAGTCCATATGCTGGAAAGGAACCGGTAACCAACCGTTTACCACTACGGTCAAGACTTCTTAATCGTCTTATCCATGCAAGTGCGCACCGTATTCAAGCGCTTTGGATGCCACCCCACAAAGGAGTTTTGAACGTGTCTCAACCTCATTCGCTTCCCGGCCCCAATGCGGATTTTTGGGATTGGCAGCTTCAGGGCGCATGCCGCGGAGAGAATTCGGACGTGTTTTATCACCCAGACGGGGAACGCGGAAGGGCTCGCGCCCAGCGTGAAAACCGCGCGAAAGCCATCTGCAACTCGTGCCCAGTTCTCGAGCTGTGCCGCGAGCACGCCCTTCGTTCCGCTGAGCCTTATGGCGTGTGGGGCGGCATGAGCGAGTCTGAGCGCGTTGTCGCGCTGCGCACTCGCCAATCGCGCGCCACCGTCACCGCCTAAGCCACGCATTCAGCCAAGTATCTGCTGGTTAAGGACTCTTATTGCGCAACGAATTCGCGCGGCGAGCTTGAGACGCTGACGCTCTCCGCCGGAAAGCGTATTAAGCGGCGGCCCTCGCACACCTCGCAGGGCACGTCGACGCAGCCCATGAAGCCGAACTCCACGTAGATCACGCCGGTGCCATTGCAGTTCGGGCACGCACCCTCCGAGTTGGCGGAAAACAGCGCGGGCTTCACCGTATTATCCGGGGTGGAATTGGCTTTGGCGAAGGCCTTGCGGATGGCATCCAGCGCTCCCGTATACGTCGCCGGGTTAGAGCGGCGCGAGCCCTTGATGGGGGTTTGGTCCATGAAGAGCATGCGCTTTGCGACGTCCTCCGGCAGACACGCCAGCAGCGAAGACTTGCCCGAGCCTGCAACGCCGGTGATGGCACTGAGCACGCTGATCGGGATGTCGACGTCGACCCCTTCATGTGTTTCTGCAGGCTGTCTTTGTCCTTGGAGAGGACGGAGGACTGCAAGCGCACAATGAGGCCTTGGTAGCTCATATTGATGCCGTTGATTTTGGTCTTGACATCGCTCAAGTAGTACAGGGCATGCTTCTGTTCGTCGGTGAAATCACGCACCGGCTTATCCGCAGGATGAAGGCCAGATTCTGCATATGCTTTCCATAGCCAGGAATCGATCTTCATGCCTGGGTAAAGGATGGCGCCGTCGTTGATGCTCAGAGACTCGTCCACGACCTGAGTGAGGTCTATCTGCGACGCGCGGCCGATTCCTTCGCAGGTGGGGCAGATGCCGCCAGTGCGCTCAAAGCGGCGGACTTCCTTCACACCGTTAACTTCGATGGCACCCTGGCCAGCTGCGGAGGGAACGTTGAATGAGTAAGCCGCTGGGACTCTGCGGCGATGGTTCCGAATACGAGAGAGGACTTGCCGGAACCAGAAACGCCGGTGAAGACGGTGAGTTTCTGCTTAGTGATGTCGACGCTTATCTCTTTGAGATTATTATCGCGCGCCGACAACGCGGATGAATTCTTGGTTGTGCACCTAGCCCATCCTAAGACGAAACCCCGGGCCTCCACGTGAGAGACCCGGGGTGATTCGCGGCTAAAAATTAGTGGTGATGGCCGTGGGAAGCAGCGGGAGCTTCTTCCTCAGCTGGCTTTTCCACGACAGATGCCTCGGTGGTCAGAACCATGCGGGCAACAGAGGTGGCGTTAACCACTGCGGAGTGGGTGACCTTAACTGGGTCGATGATGCCCTGCTCCAGCAGGTTGCCGTACTCCAGGGTAGCGGCGTTGAAGCCGTGGCCGTTCTCGAGTGCGGAAACGTGGTCAACGATGACGGAACCGTCCAGGCCAGCGTTCTGCGCAATCCAGTAAGCCGGGCGGGTCAGCGCGCGGGATACGGAGAGCACACCGGTCTTGGCCTCGCCCTCGAACTCCTCGGCAAACTTTTCCAGTTCCTTGGAGATCTGCACGAGTGCGGAACCGCCGCCTGCGATGACGCCCTCATCGACGGCCGCGCGGGCAGCGTTGATGGCATCCTCGACGCGCAGCTTGCGCTCGTTGACCTCGGTCTCGGTAGCAGCGCCGACGCGGATGACGGCCACGCCGCCGGACAGCTTAGCCAGGCGCTCCTCGAGCTTCTCACGGTCCCAGGTGGAATCGGTGCGCTCAATTTCGCGGCGCAGCTGCTCGCGACGCTCCTGCACTGCCTCAGCGGAGCCAGCACCGTCGACGATGACGGTGTCTTCCTTGGACACGGTCACGCGGCGCGCAGAGCCCAGCACCTCGAGGCCAACCTCGTTCAAGTTGATGCCTACCTCCGGGTCCACAACGGTGGCGCCGGTGACAACAGCCAGGTCATCCATGAAGCCCTTGCGGCGCTCGCCGAAGTACGGGGCCTTCACTGCGGCAACCTTGAGCACCTTGCGGATGGAGTTAACAACGAGCGCCTGCAGCGGCTCGCCTTCAACGTCCTCAGCGATGATGAGGGTCGGGCGGGAGGACTCAGCAATCTTCTCCAGCAGCGGCAGGAAGTCCGGCAAAGAGGAGATCTTGTTGCGCACGAGAAGGATGGCGGCGTCGTCAAGCACTGCATTGTAGGTCTCTTCTTCCGTAGCGAAGTACGGGGAAAGGTAGCCCTTGTCGAAGGAGATGCCCTCAGTAACGTCCACGGAGGACTCGATGGACTGGGACTCCTCGACGGTTACAACGCCGTCCTTGCCCACCTTGTCCATGGCGCCGGCGACCATCTCGCCGACCTCTGGGTCACGGGAGGAAACGGTTGCCACCTGCGCGATTTCCGACGCCGAGTTCACCGGCGTTGCACGCTTCATCAGCTCTTCGACGGTTTTTTCCGCCGCCGCGGCGATACCGCGGTTCAGCTCAATTGGGTTGGCACCAGCGGCAACGTTGCGCAGGCCCTCGAAGATGAGTGCCTGAGCGAGCAAGGTTGCGGTGGTGGTGCCGTCACCGGCGATGTCGTTGGTCTTGACGGCCACGGACTTCACCAGCTGCGCGCCGAGGTTCTCGAAAGGATCCTCTACGTCGATATCGCGGGCGATGGTGACGCCGTCATTGGTGACGGTCGGGCCACCAAAGGCCTTGGAGAGCACGACGTTGCGGCCGCGTGGGCCGAGAGTGACCTTGACGGCGTCGGCAAGCGTGTCGACGCCGCGCTGGATGCCCTCGCGCGCTTCCTGGTCGAATGCAATGAGTTTTGCCATAGGGTTTTCGCCTACTTCTCGGTTACTTTTCGATGACAGCGAGCAGGTCGCGTGCGGACAGCAGGAGGTACTCCTGGCCGTCGTACTTCAGCTCAGTGCCGCCGTACTTAGAGAAGATAACGGTGTCGCCTTCCTTAACGTCAAGGGCGATGCGCTCGTCTCCGTCCTCATTCCAACGGCCCGGGCCTACGGCTACGACGGTAGCCTCCTGCGGCTTTTCCTTTGCAGAGTCTGGGATAACAAGACCAGAAGCGGTGGTGGTCTCAGCCTCGACGATCTGAACGAGGACCTTGTCCTCCAGCGGCTTGATGTTTGCCATGATGATTCCTCCGTATGAAATCTTTGCCTGCCCCACGGTTCGTGGCGGAGCGGGAAGTTAGTTGTATGTGCCGGTTGTGGATGTCCAGCACAGCCGTCGTCGCGGGTGAACAACTGTGGGTCAAACAACCTTCCTAGCACTCTACCCTCGCGACTGCTAGCCCTCAACAAACACCGGACGCGCGCCGTTCGCCCTTAGCGAATATACGAAAAGCCCCGCCTAAGCGGGGCAGATTCGGAATGCGGAGTGCGGAACTTAGACCGACTTGTCGGAATTAATTACCGCTGCGCGCCACAGGTTGTACTCCTCCGGGAAATCCTCACGGTAGTTGCGCACCGCGCGGATGCCGTTCTCGACGGCGTCGATGACGGCATCAAAGTTGTCGGACTCGCCATCCGCCTCGACGAAGATGACCGGGCCGGAAATCGCACGGATTGGGTCCTGCAGGAATGCAGAGTTGCCGGTGTCGGCTGCATTGCGAGCCAGGGAGGCAACCGGGTTCGGTTCCGCGCCCTCCGCCTTGGCCTGTGGGTTAAAGAGTGCTGCGTAGGTGGAACCGTCGTCCTGGAAGACTACGGAAACGCGATCCTCGGTAGCACCACCGAGGAACTGGTTGGCATGCTCAAGCTCGAACTCGATCTTGCGGCGGGTCAGATCAGGGTTGACAAGAAAACCGGTGGTCATGGCGGATGAGAGCTCCTTTTAAAGCCAAGTGGGCAGTATCGGATCTGCAGATTACCGCCGGTTTCACCACCCCGCATCCGGAGGAAGGCAAACTTTAGGTGAACGTTAGCGCGCAGCCGCTTCGACCAACGGAACTTCCACCTCAAGCTGAGTATCCGTACCGCACGCCAAGCCGGAAGGCTCGGCGCCCTCGTGAATCAGCTGCGCCGCCACAGCCGCAATCATCACGCCGTTGTCCGTGCACAGCTTGAAACGCGGCACCCGCAACTCAATGCCCGCCGACTCGCAGCGCTTGGCCGCAAGCGCACGCAACCGCGAGTTCGCAGCCACACCGCCGCCCAGCAGCAACACCTTCGCGCCGGTGTCCTGGCACGCCCGGATGGCCTTGGCCGTCAGCACGTCCACCACGGCCTCTTGGAAGGAGGCGCACACGTCCTCGATGGAGACCACGCGGCCTTCCTTCTCCGCCTTTTCCACGTAACGCGCCACGGCCGTCTTCAGCCCTGAGAAGGAGAAGTCATGGCGGTGCTCGCCGCGCAAATCCTCCGCACGCGACAAACCGCGCGGGAAGTCGATAGTGGCCTCACCCTGCGCCGCCAGCTTGTCAATCACCGGGCCACCCGGGTAGCCCAGTCCCAGCAGACGGGAGACTTTGTCGTAGGCCTCGCCGGCGGCGTCGTCAAGCGTGGAGCCCAGCTCCTTCATCGGCTTGCCCACTGCCTGCACCTCGAGCAGCTGAGTATGCCCGCCGGAGACCAGCAAGGCCACCGCATGCGGCAACTCCTCCCCTTCCAAGTTCGCCACCGCCACGTGACCGCCCAAGTGGTTCACGCCGTAGAAAGGCACGCCCCACGCCGCAGCATAGGCCTTCGCCGCGGAAGCGCCCACGAGCAGCGCGCCCGCAAGCCCCGGCCCTACCGTCGCGGCGACGGCGTCCGGCTTAGAAATTCCCGCCTCGTCCAAGGCTGCGCGCATCACCTGCGGCATCGCCTCGAGGTGCGCACGCGAAGCAATCTCGGGCACCACGCCACCGAAACGTGCGTGCTGTTCCATCGAGGAAGCCACGGCATCGGCGAGGATTTCCATATGCCCATCTGCGGAAAGCTCGATGATGCCCACCCCGGTCTCGTCGCAGGAAGACTCGATTCCTAGGATTTTCACTTCGCGGTCCTTTCACTTGAGCGCGGCCGAAACATGGTGTGCGCGTCTGCGCCAGAAGGTTGATAGTAATTGCGGCGGATGCCGGTTTTGATGAAACCGTAGGCTTCGTACAGACCAATTGCTGGGTCGTTTCCCACGCGAACTTCAAGGAAGACCGGCGCGTTCTTCAGATCTGCGATGTAGACGATGTTGTCCATCATCATTCGCCCTACCCCGCGGCGTTGCGCGGCAGGGTCGACGCCGATGGTGTGAATCTCGAATTCCGGGTCCGCCGCGGGCCCCATCATTCCGATTCCGGCATAGCCCACGAGCGTGTGGGTCTCCTCGTCCTCTACGCCGAGATAAAACGTGTGCGGCTGGGCAACTTCCTGCACGAACGCCGCCGCTGGCCACGGGCTTTCGCCCGGAAAGAGCACGATTTCTAGCTCTGCGCAGCGGGGCGCGTCTACTGCGGTGAGTTCGCGGAGTTTCACAGGTTGAGCCCGGTGACGTCGGGAAGCGCGGCGGAGCGTGGCTTCGGCTTCGGCGGAACCGCGTCAGGCCGGCGCAGGTAGAGCGGGGTCAGCGGCTCCGGAGCGGCATCCAGGTTGGCTACAGCCACCAGGCCCGCCGGGCGTGGGTTCGCCGCGGTGTGCGGCAGGTTCTGCAGCTCTTCGGGAAGCTTTGCCACGAGGTTATCCGGGATGATTACGGCGTCCACGGCGACCTGAATCTCCGCAGGCTTGACGACGTCCGGCCCCTCCACGCGCTGCCCATCCTCATAGGTTGCCCAATAGATTTCCTTGCGGCGGGCATCGGTGGCCACGAGGGTGCGGCCCTGTGCTGCTGCCGACGCCGCGATGGCATCATGTGTGCAGACTCCGTGGACCGGAATGGAAAGGGCGTCGCCAAGCGCAGATGCGGTGGCCATGCCCACGCGCAAGCCGGTGAACGGCCCCGGACCGCAACCGACCACGATGGCGTCAAGGTCCGTGTAAGTCAGCGACGTGGTCTGCAGCAGCTCCTCAACCGTGGGGATGAGCTGCTCGTTGTGCGCGCGGGTGTCGGTCAGGATGCGCTCAGTGACTGCACCGGTTTCGGTATCCACCACGCCGGTCACGAGATCAGTGGTGGCGGTATCAATGGCGAGGACGCGCATTAGGCGGCCAGCTTCCAGGTCTCGCCTTCCTTGACGAACGGGAGAATGCTCTGAGTCGAAGCAGGCTGCAGCGGCTGGCCCGTTGGGCACAGGTTAATCTTCTCGCGGTTGAGCTTTTCTGCATAGAACTTGTTTGGGCCGCCAATAGCTACGAAGTAATTGGTGTTCTTGTCCACGTCTTCGGTGATGCCCAAATCTTCTGCATTGATGCCGTAGATTTCCTTGATTTCGGACTTCGTGGTGTCAGCGCAGATAGTGGTCATGCCCTGCCACTTGTGGCCCAGGACCTCGCTTGGAACAACGGCGCTGACGCTGAGGTTGGTTTTGTCGAGAGACGAAATTGCACTTTCCAGGGTGCGCTCCACTGGCGGCTGCTCACGCATGTTGGACAGTGCAATCATGGCGCCCAAGGCGATGATGAACAGGCCGATGAGGAAAGTGGTGATGAATTGACCGAATTTGGTCATAATGAAAGCGCTCCTTGCACGTCACGGGTAGTTGACCCCGCTAATCCTACAAGAAGCGCCTGGAAGGTTAGCCATCCGGTAGCCGCCGCACCGTGCGTCTTTGCTCCTAGACCAGCAGCAGCGCGAGCACCTGGCAGACCAGAATCTTGCCGATCATCGATGTGGGATAGACCGTGGCGTATCCCCTTTCCGCGAGTTGGGTGCCGGTTTGCGGGTTAAGGTAGGCCATGATGGCCGGGTTTGTGGTCATGCCGGCGACGACGCCCATGGCCTCGTCAAATTTCAGCTTGAACAGGAGCATGCTGCCCGCAGCCAGGCCGAGTGCCGAAATGAGAGTCAGCGCTAGGCCGACGCCGATGTAGATGAGGGAGGAAGGATCGGAAAGCGCGGCGCGGAAGCTACCGCCAGCCGAGGTACCGACACCGGCCAGGAAGAGCGTGAGTCCCAATGTGGACAGAGTCTGCTTCGCGTGGAAAGGCAGTTGCCAGTTGATAGGGCCGGAACGTCCGACGGCGCCGAGGATAAGGCCCATAACAATGGGGCCACCGCCGAAGCCAAGGCTCAAAGTGGTGCCGCCCGGCAGCGGGATTGGAATAGCGCCGAGGGCGAGGCCGAGGAAGAGACCGAGGGCAAACGGCAGGAGGTCTACGTTGCCGAGCTTGGACTCAGAGTCGCCGAGGTAGCGGCGGACGTCGTCAAGGCGGCCTGGCGCGGTGATGACGCGGACGCGGTCGGAATAGTTAAGCACCATCTCGGGCGCAGGGACCACGTCGGAGTCGCCTTTGCGCACGCGGGCGATGATGAAACCCTTGTCCTCGGTGTTGAGCTCATCAATAGTGCGGCCGGCGACCTCGGGATTGGAGACGGTGACGCGGCGGTAGACCAGACCATCTTCCTCGTGCAGGTTCACGTAGATCTCTTCGCCGAGTACGGCGATGGCCTTGTCGATTGCCTCCTCAGTGCCGTTGACGATAATCTCCATGCCTTTGCGCAGCGGCAGCTCCGGGTAGGCCAAGTTGTGGTCGTGCGGGTTGTTGATGTGGCGGGTTGCGATGATGCGTTCACCAGTGATGGCGGAAAGATCGTCGATTGTTCCCGCAAAGTCGCGGCCCAAACGCACGCCCTTCCATTCGAGGGGCGCGGCGATCATGCCTTCGGCTTTGGCGTCGTCGATGTGGTTAACCTTCAGCAGTTTCGCCCCGATGGCAGCAACGATGATGGTGCCGATGACGCAGCCCGGGTAAGTCAGCGAGTAGCCGACCACAGGCGTGGAATCGCCGCCCAAAGCTTCGACGGCCGCGGCCATACCCGGCGTCGAGGAGATAGATCCTGCGAGGGTACCGACCGCGATAGCCGGATTTAGGTCGAATGCATGCAAGAAGCCAATCGTGACGCCTGCCAAGATCAGCAACATTATGACGATGAGCAGAGATAACTTCCAACCGCGGGACAGGAAGTCGCGGAAGAAAGACTGGCCAAAGTTCAGGCCGATGACGTACACGAAGAGCGCCAGGCCGAACTGATACACAAAGGGCGGAATTGCGATGTCCGGATTCGCCGTGGAAAGACCCAGAGCCACGAACATCGCGGCAGCGGCGCCCAAGGAGACGCCCCAGGCGCTTACCTTGCCGACAGCCAAACCTACCGCCATGATGAGAAAAAGTGTCAGGAGAGGTTGTTCAGCAAGGAAGGTCAGCATTTAGTTCACCCAATTCCAAGTGATGACTCGAGTGTCATCATCACGTTCGCGGTTGATGTTGATGAAGAGATAAGCCTCCGACAGCTGGTCCATGAATCCGCCGCCCCATTCGGCAACGACTACAGCGTCTTCGAGCTCGGTATCTAAGTCTAGGGCGTCGAGCTCACCAAGAGGATCTTCCGAATGATCCAATAGCCGGTAAGCATCAACATGCACCAAGGACGGTCCGCCCACCAAGGAGCGATGTTCACGGGCGATCACAAAGGTGGGTGAGGTTACCCTGCCTTTGACCTGCATCCCCTCGGCAATTCCCTGCGTAAGGGTGGTTTTTCCCGCGCCCAGAGGACCGTCAAGAATCACCAAATCTCCAGCTTCCAACACTGCACCGAGCTCTTTTCCGAACTCGCGGGCTGCGTCAGCGGTGGCAATTTCGCGGGTTCCCGAGTGGGAAAAATCACCGATCATTTCCGAATTTCCCCTTCATATTTCCGAACGGAACGTCCGGTCGGACGGCAGATCACTTCGTAGTTGATGGTTCCGGCGGCGTCGGCAAGCGCAGTTGCGCTCATGCCGCCCACCCCGAAAATAATGGCTTCATCGCCCTGTTGCACGCCATACTCGTTATCGCCAAGGTCCACCACAATCTGATCCATGCACACGCGACCCGCCTGCGGGTAGAGCTTGCCGCCGATACCCACGCGCAACTTGCCCTGGAAATCGCGCGGCAGTCCATCCGCGTAACCACACGGAACCGTGGCCAAGAACCCACGCTTTTCTGCATGCCAGGTTTGGCCATAGCTGGTCGCCTCCCCAGCCTCGATGGGTTTTACATTCACAATCGACGCCGCCCATGTCATCGCAGGCTTCAACCCATGGTCGCGCCCGGGAATAGGCTCAAGCCCGTAACACGCAAGGCCTGGGCGCACGAGCTCGAAGTAAGCAGAGGGACGGTCCAGCACAGCCGGGGAATTGGCCAAGTGGTTGATAGGACACTCAAGGCCAGCAGCGCGTGCGCGCTCAATTGCGCGGCGGAAAGTCGCTTCCTGCTCATCATTGAAAGGATTATCGGGCTCGTCGGCACAAGCAAAGTGGGACATGAGGCCCAAGACCTCGATTTGCGGGGCATCGCGAAGCAGCGCGAAGACCTCGTCCCAATCAGACTCGTCGACGCCGGAGCGATGCAGGCCCGTCTCCACCTTGATGTACACCTTCGCGGCGACTTCCGTCTCCACTAGGCAGCGCGCGTGGGTGAGCGAGGGCACGCCGATGTGGATGCGGCAAGCCAGTGCTTCCGCTACCTCGTCCGTAGAATCCCAAATCCAAGCCGCGATGGGCTGATCGATGCCGCTGCGGCGCAGCTCGACGGCTTCATCAAGGGTGGCGACGCCAAAAGCATCCGCGCCTGCCGCCGCCATGACGGGCGCTACTTCCTTGACGCCATGCCCATAAGCGTCAGCTTTCACCACGCACATGAGCTGCGCGGGCGCCACCTTCTCCTTCAACAAAGAGACATTGTGAGCGATGGCATCAAGGTCGATTCTGGTTCGAAGCATGGGTCTATTGTGCCACCGGGCCCAAGCGCAATCGCCTCCGACTCCTGAAAATGTGGACCCGTCAATAATTAAGGCCGGGATTCCACGTACAACGGTGGAATCCCGGCCTTAAAAAGTAGCGCTAGTCGTCTACTCGACGGTGACGGACTTAGCCAGGTTACGCGGTTGATCGACGTCGTAGCCCTTGGCGGTGGCCACGCCACAAGCAAAGATCTGCAGCGGGACCGTAGCCAGCAACGGCTGCATCAGCGTCGGAGACTGCGGAATGCGGATGACGTGGTTAGCGTATGCCTCCACTGCCTCGTCGCCCTCCTCAGCGATAACGATGGTGATGGCACCGCGGGCGCGGATCTCCTGAATGTTGGAGACGACCTTGGCGTGTAGGGAGTCACGCCCGCGCGGAGACGGCACGATGACGAAGACCGGCTGCCCCTCCTCGATCAGCGCAATTGGGCCGTGCTTGAGCTCGCCTGCGGCAAAGCCCTCAGCGTGCAGGTAAGCAATCTCCTTGAGCTTGAGCGCGCCCTCGAGCGCTACTGGGAAGCCAACGTGGCGGCCCAGGAAGAGGACGGAGTCAGAACCCTGCATCGAGAAGGCAAGGTCGTAGACCTGCTTCTCATTGTCGATGACCTTCTGCACTTTGTCCGGCATGTCACGCAGTTCCTGCAGAACAGCGTTGACCTCGTCGGCGAACATGTTGCCGCGCAGCTGTGCAAGGTAGAGACCGAGCAGGTAGGTGGCGGTGATCTGCGCTAGGAAGGCCTTGGTGGAAGCCACTGCGATTTCCGGACCAGCGTGGGTGTAGAGCGCAGCATCTGCTTCACGCGGGATGGAGGAACCCTGGGTGTTACAAATAGCAATGACCTTGGCACCTTGCTGGCGTGCGTGACGCACCGCCATCAAGGTATCCATGGTCTCACCGGACTGGGACAGAGCGACGACGAGCGTCTTCTCGTTCACAATCGGATCGCGGTAGCGGAACTCGTGTGCGAGCTCGACCTCGGTTGGGATACGGCACCAGTGCTCGATGGCGTAGCGTGCAACGTGGCCAGCGTAAGCCGCAGTACCGCAGGCGATGACGATGATCTTGTCGATGGACTTCAAAATTGATTCATCGATGCGGACTTCGTCCAAAGTCAGCTTGCCCTGCTCGTCGAAACGGCCCAAAAGAGTGTCACGCACGGCAGCTGGCTGGTCGTGGATTTCCTTCTCCATGAAGGAGTTGAAGCCGCCCTTTTCTGCAGCAGCAGCGTCCCACAGGATCTCGAATGGCTTGCCCTGTGCCGGGTTGCCTGCGTAATCGGTGATGACAACCTCGTCAGCGGTGATGGTGACAACCTGGTCGTTTTCCATCTCCACTGCGGACTTGGTGTAGTCAATGAAGCCGGAGACGTCAGAGCCCAAGAAGTTCTCGCCCTCGCCCAGACCGATAACCAACGGCGAGTCGCGGCGGGCAGCCACGATGCGGTCGGCCTGCTCGGCGTGAATAGCCAACAGAGTGAACGCGCCCTCGAGGCGCTGGCCGGTCAGCTGCATTGCCTTGGTAAGGTCCTGGCCAGCTTCGTTGTGGAAAATGTCTCCCAGAAGCGTTGCTGCAACCTCAGTATCCGTCTCAGAAACAAAGTTGTAGCCCTTAGCAGCCAGCTCAGTCTTCAGCTCAGCGAAGTTCTCAATGATGCCGTTGTGCACGACTGCCAGCTTGCCACCATCAACGACGTGCGGGTGAGCGTTCAGGTCCGTAGGGCCACCGTGGGTTGCCCAACGAGTATGACCAATGCCCAAGACAGAGTCCGCCAACGGACGAGCTGCGATTTCGGCGTCGAGCGCCGCAACCTTGCCTGCCTTCTTGCGCCAACCGATTTCACCATCGGCGTACATCGCGACACCAGCGGAGTCATAACCGCGGTATTCAAGGCGGCGAAGGCCCTCAAGCACGACGTCCATGGCGTAGTATTCACGGTCATCAGCGCAGTGACCTACATATCCAACAATTCCACACATAGGCTTAAATCCTACCCCATAAGAACCGCGCCGTTATCTTCTCAATCTGCATGTAATAAACCCCCTAAAAGCAGAAGAAAAGCCCCAGCTAGATCGTCCTTTAAGACAATTCGGACTGGGACTAACCTGCGCGTTTAGAAACATTCCGTTTTGTTTGCTTCTATTGGTTGAAGTTTGCCAATGACAAGATTCACACATTCTTTGCATGCTTTGCGCTTGACGACGCCCCCTTTTTCGCAACGCTACACAAGCCCCACGCGGCCTTTCGCGGCGCTTATCCCCCGCCCGAAGGCGTTCTTCCTCTATTCTGGAATGCGTGTCTGCGAATCTAAAGAAGCATCTAGGAACTCTGTCCAAGCGCGGCCCGCACCGCGTTCTCGTCGGCGACCTTTCTTACGCCGGTATTAACGGCAAGGTTTATACCCCGGCTGAGGGAAAAGGCCTGCCTGCTGTGGCATTCGCCCATGATTGGACCAAGAAGGTCAAGAACTACCACGCCACGCTGCGTCACTTGGCAAGCTGGGGAATCGTTGTAGTCGCTCCAGATACGGAAACCGGCCTAGTGCCAAATCACCGCAACTTGGCGGCAGATTTGGAGTCTTCGCTACAAATTGCTGCAGGCGTAAAGCTGGGAACCGGCAAGATTGCGGTTTCTCCGTCCAAGCTTGGCGTAGTAGGCCACGGCATGGGTGGCGGCGTCGCTGCCTTGACTGCAGTTGATAACCCAAAGATTCGCGCCGTTGCTGCGATTTATCCAGCGGATACTGCGCCTTCTTCCTACGCGGCAGCCCGCTCGATTACCGCCCCAGCACTGATCTTGGGCTCTGAGCGCGAGGATTTGTTCCGCGCGGGTAACCCGGCCGAGCTGGCAAACAACTGGGGCGGCAAGGTCGCCTACCGCGAGCTCGCCAAGGGAACACAGGCTGGTTTCACTGAGGATCGCTTGGTCAAGCTAGCCATCGGCTCGGGCGTGTTCCAGGCTGGAGCGACCGAAACGGCACGGGCATTAGTAACCGGTTTCCTGCTTTCCACTCTGGCCGGCGAGTCTAAGTACGACGACTTCGCTGAAGCTGACGCCACCGCCAAGGGCGTTACGAGCTACTTCGGCGAAGAGCTAGCCCAAAAGGCAGGCATCCACCGCGGCTAAAAGGACAGCTAAACGGCCACTGAAATGCCACAGACACCACGCCGGTACCTAGCTAACACAATGCCAGTCCGCTAAACACGGGCTGGCATTGTGCATTGTGGCCAGCACCGGGCAATGTGATGCACTAATTTCCTCTCCGCAACACCGACTTCACTTGCCTGTTGCCCCTCCTGCTAGAGGAACTAACCTGGCCGGATGTTCCTATATAACGTTGCGCTGCCGGATTTTGGGCCACCTGACCTTGCCCCAGATGTCGCCGCTCAGTCTGCGACTGCGGCGATTGTTTAGCCATGTGTGCTCTTGCAGTAGCTTTCTCAGCTGACTTCTCGAGCTCATCCTGTGCCTTCGCCATCGCCTTTTCAAACTCAAGCAGCCGGGCTGCGGTGCGCTCCCTAAACCCCCGCGCAAACTCTGCAAACTCATCATTTACTGGTGCCATTACCACTGCCCTGCCTTCCGTGCGTGAACTGTCTTTTCTTCTGGTTGCGGTGTGGGCGCCGGTTCCGGAGCAGGAGCCGGGCTAGGGGCCGGAGCTGGCGCTGGAGCAGCAGATTCCTGCGGTACAGCTACTGGTTCAGGCGCCGTAGCGGCCTGCATGTGTGCCACCTTTTCCGGCGGTGGCGGCGGTTCCTTTACTTCCGCTAGCTCCGGTGGTGGTGGAATCACGCCGTCATTAGTTGGTTCTGGGCATGGCTCAGGTGCTGGTGCTGGCGGCTCTGGTGCTGGGGGCGGTTCGGGAGCCGGCACCTCAGGTTCCGGCATATTCTCAAGGCATTCTGCTGCCGCCGCTATTAAAAGCCCAACCCCAATGATGGCTACTCCAACCCCGATCGCACCCAAGCAACCACAGCATGCTTGCTCTGGCACGCATTCGGCAACGGGAGCCTCGTCATTGCAATCGTGCTCGCAGTCATCCGTGGGTGTTTCTTCATTCTCCACAGGTTTTTGTTCTTCTGGCTGCGGGCACGGCTCTGGGTCTGGTTTTGATTCAGGTCTTGGTTCTGGTTCTTCCGGACACGGCACCTGTGCTGGCTGAGTCTTGGGCTCCGGTTTGGGACACGGCTCAGGCCGTGGTTCTGGGCTTGCTTCAGGTCTTGGTTCAGGTTTTGGTTCAGGTTTTGGTTCAGGTTTTGGCTCAGGTTTGGGTTTTGGATTCGGCTCTGGGTGCGACTCCTCCTTGGGTGCGTTGCTTGGCTTCGTCTCACACGCTTGCTTCTCGACGACTGGATCAGCGCCCCCTGCTGTCAGTGGTTCAGTTTTTTGCGCAGGCGCCGTTGGGGTCACCCCGCCTGGTGAACTGGGCTGACAAGGTGTCTCTGCCGCTGGCTGCGGGCACTTGCGAGCTGGATCTGGTGCGGTTTCGGGTAGCTGGCGTTCACAAACCTTTGTGCAGCTCTCCTCGAATTTGTCGTAGCACTGTTCAATTGCGGAGTCCCGGTCACGGCATGTATTGACGATTGTGTCATTCGTGCGCTCGATAAGGTCAGCGCCAATGGTCGAGATAATGGGAACAATGAAACGCCCTAGCGGATGCTTTGCCGCGATCATGGTCAAGATGTTGAGCAATGGCACAACTGCAGAAATGAGTTCCGTCAAAGCTGTGTCAGAGACATCGACGATTTCTTCAATAGCGTTAGAGCATTGTTGTGCTTTATCAGTCAGCTCATCCGCCTCGTCCCGTTCTTTTTCGAAGTCCTCCTGCACACCGCCGAGGTGTTCCAGCAAAGCGTCGCCGGCAATGCTCAGCACTACCCCTACAAGGAAACCCTTCAGCCCTCCCCCGCCACGTGCTGGGCGTTTACCGCCCATCGCCGCGATAGTGCCCTGCACCAGTTCTTGAGGCTTGATTCCGTCAACAGAACCAATCATGCTCCCAAGTAGGTCAAGCGGAGTGCTCGGACCACCATATGAGCCTTGGCTTGCCGCTTGAAACTGCGACACCGCCTGCGAATAGTCCCCTAACAAAGACTTGGTAGCCGTGCTCATTTCTCCCCTCCCGCCAAGTCCGGGGTTACGCGAGTCAAATTCCCAGAATGCTCAATATCGGCCTCTGAAAATTCCTGTACTTGCGCCCGTACTGCTTCGGCGTGCGAAGCTATATTGTCCAAACGCCACGTGCCTCTCTCATGCAGGCGTTCCAACATCTCCTGAATCCGCGCCCCATGTCCCGCAAAGTCGCGCCCAGCGGCACTGGGCGGAAACGAGGGAGCATCTGCTAGATGGGCGATGCGTTGAATTTGTGTCTCATCCAAGACGCGGTTAATACGCTGAGCTATATCTTGCTCATCAAAAAATACATCCGTCACTGTAGGCACTCCTAGGCCAGCCGAGATCAATTCCTGCCCTTATTGGACTGCGCTTTGCCTCTGACGGTTCCCCCAAAACTACAGAAACCGGGAACCACAAGGAATTCGTGGTTCCCGGCTACCGCTCAGTCTGCGGATTAGACTGCGGAGACTACAGCTGCGAGCCTTCCAGCAACCTTGCGAGCCTGCTCCTTCTCAGCGGCCTCAACCATCACGCGAAACAGCTCCTCCGTGCCAGACGGACGCAACAACACGCGGCCGGTGGAACCGAGCTCTTCTTCTGCTACAGCAATTGCTTCCAGTACTTCGGCGGAAGACATGATGCTGGACTTATCAGAGACAGGCACGTTAATGAGCACCTGCGGCAGCACAGTCATCACTGATGCCAGTTCCTTGAGGGACTTCCCCGACTTAGCCATGCGAGCCATGATGGACAAACCAGTCAGGGTGCCATCACCAGTGGTGCAGTCATCAGGCAGAACCAAGTGTCCAGATTGCTCGCCGCCCAACGAGTAGTCACCGCGGTTGAGCTCTTCCAGCACGTAGCGGTCACCGACAGCGGTTTCCTTAACCTCAATGCCCTGCTCCTGCATGGCCAGCTTCAAGCCAAGGTTCGACATCACCGTTGCAACGAGAGTGTTGAAACGCAGGTCATTTTCTTCCTTCATGCCCACTGCCAGAAGGGCCATGATTTGGTCACCGTCAACGACGTTTCCCTCGGCGTCGACAGCCAGGCAGCGATCCGCGTCACCGTCGTGCGCCAAGCCGAGATCAGCGCCATATTCCACCACGGCCGCCTGGGTCTTCTCGATGTGGGTAGAACCGCAGTCTTCATTGATGTTGAACGCGTTCGGCTTGTTGTGGATTGCGATGACCTCAGCACCGGCATCCGCGTATGCCTTCGGCGCAACCTTCGAGGCGGCACCGTTTGCGGTGTCAACAACTACCTTGATTCCGGAAAGATCAGTGGTGACCACCTCGGCTAGGTGCTTCAGGTAGCGCTCACGACCGTCCGGAGCTTCGGAAATAATGCGGCCGAGCTTGGTACCCGTAGGCCCATTCTCGGTCAGGGTTTCCATGGCGGCCTGGATCCGATCCTCGACGTCGTCAGGCAGCTTCTTGCCGCCCGCGGAGAAGAACTTGATGCCGTTGTCTGGCATCGGGTTGTGGGATGCGGAAATCATCACGCCCAGGTCTGCCCCATAATCATCGGTCAGGAATGCAATAGCTGGGGTGGGCAAAACTCCCACCCGCACGACGTCGATGCCACGGGAGGCCAGGCCAGAAGCAATGGCGGCATCCAGCATTTCGCCGGAGACACGGGGGTCGCGTCCAATGATGGCTAGTGGGCGGCGCTCATAAGACTCACGGTTTGCCGTGAGCACCTGCGCCGCCGCTTGTCCCAACCGCAGAGCCAGGATAGGGGTGAGTTTTTCATTCGCGAGACCACGAACGCCGTCGGTTCCGAAAAGTCGAGTCATGGATTCAATTATGCACGTTGGCCCCATTACCACGCAGCATGAGGTAAGCCTTGCCGGGTGCGAAAACGGCACAAGCCGTCGCTTCCGAAAAGGAAGCAACGGCTCGAGCTGTACGTAAGCGAAGAATTAACGCTTGGAGTACTGCGGGGCACGACGTGCCTTGTGCAGACCAGCCTTCTTACGCTCCACGGCACGTGCGTCACGGGTGAGCAGGCCAGCCTTCTTGAGGGCCGGGCGGTCAGCCGGGTTGTAGACGTTGAGTGCGCGGGCGATAGCCAGACGCAGAGCGCCTGCCTGGCCGGTTGGGCCGCCGCCAGAAACGGTGACCTTGATGTCGAACTGGCCTTCGCGCTCAAGCAGGGTCAGCGGCAGGAGGATGTCCTGCTGGTGCAGCTTGTTCGGGAAGTAGTTGTCGAAGGAACGGCCATTCACGGTGATCTCGCCGGAACCAGCAACGAGGCGAACACGAGCGATGGCGCGCTTACGGCGACCAACGGTCTGGATCGGGCCCTCGTGAATCGGAGCAGCGGTCTCAACCTCTGCCTCGGTGGAGGTAGCGATGGAATCACCGATGGTGTTGGTGAACTCCTCGGTAGCAGCGGTTGCTGCAGCGATGTCGGCAGCGTCGGCTACGTTGTTGTCAGCGTTTGCGATGTTCTGCTCGGTCATTACTGTGCCACCTGCTTAAACTCGAAGGTCTCCGGCTTCTGACCGGCGTAAGGGTGCTCCTCACCAACGAAGACGTGCAGCTTCTTGATGGAGGCGTCGGAAAGCTTGTTGTGCGGCATCATGCCCTTCACAGCTTCTTCGATAACGCGAACCGGGTTGGTGTCCAGGGACTGACCAAGAGTCATGGACTTCAGGCCGCCCGGGTAACCGGAGTGACGGTAGCGCATCTCGCGCTCGCGCTTGTTGGAGGAAACGTGGATCTTGTCCGCGTTCAGGATGATGATGTGGTCGCCGCAATCAACGTTCGGTGCGAACTGTGGCTTGTGCTTACCGCGCAGCATGTCTGCAACGGTGGAAGCAAGCTTGCCCAGCACCACATCGGTAGCGTCGATGACGTACCACTTGCGGGTGATGTCACCGCTCTTCGGGTGGAAAGTAGACAAAATGACTCCTTGAAAGTCTGTCTGAGGACTGCCGGCCAACGCTATGAATGTCTTACGCTTCCATACAGCGGCCGGTGGAGACCTGCAGAAAGCGCGCACCCCAAAAGGATGCAAACACATAGGGCTACAACTTTAGCCGTCAGCTGCTCAAAACCCAAAACGCTTTGCTTGGCGATGCCCCTCTCGCACTAAGGGTGCGAAAACATACGCACCCCGGGCTTATATCAAAGCCCGGGGTGCGTGCATCGAGACCAGTTGCGTTCGCCTTGCTCCCTACTCGGTGTGGTGTGTTTAAGAAGATTGGCCCGGCTCGATGCGAATGAGCAACTCCTCCTTAGCCCCAGCTTGCTGCCGCACGGCGGTTGACGTCACTCATTGCGTCGTTGCCCTGCGAGACGGTCTTGGAAATGGTGGCCAGAACAGTGTTGAGCTCTGCAGCAGCGTTGTCCCACTTTGCCTGCGCCTCGTTATAAGCCGCGGCCGATTCGCCTTCCCAGGTAGCCACCATTGGTTGCAGGGTGGACTTGAGGTCCCCGAGCAAACCGTTGATGCGGCCGGAAGTGGAGTTGATATCGGCAGCAGCACCCGCGATGGCGCCAAATTCGTACTTGATAGCAGACATGTTTTCCTTCTTTGCGTCTTCCTGTGATTGCCAGTTGTGCTGTGAGTTTTAAGCCTTGAACGGCTTAGAGGGCAAGGCCTGCTCCGCCGACGTTGGAAAAGGCCTGCGCGTTGGTGGCTTCTACATCGTCGAAGTTGCGAGCGTTGTCACGGATGTTGTCAGAGATTGCGGTCAGCGCCTCGCGCAGCTGCTGTGCCGAGGTGTTGTAGCGCTGCATGAGATTGTCGAATGAGACCTGCGCACGGCCATCCCAGTTGGAACGCACCGAGTCCACGACGCCCTGCAGACGAGTGAGTTCCCCCTGCACCTCGTCATTGGTGGAGTCCACGCGTCCAGCAGTAGCCACCATTACATCGGCTTCAGTCTTAAACAGCTGAGTCATTTCTTGCCCCTTCCTTGGGCTCAAAGTGGTGTGTATTTCCCCCGAAAAAGCCGAGTGCGGCTTTCTCATACTTATTAGACTGCGCTGAATCAGAATCGGTTCCCCGGAACCGAAAAACTCTTTAGTTCTTCTTCACCAATGACTCCGCTGCCATGCGGCAAGCGGCTTTTTGCACCACATTCGGCTCGTAGCGCGTATGGCATCCAACCGAAAGCTGGTGCTCGCCATCGGCCCATGTCATCCACGACACCTTGGAACCGTCGCCAGGATCTTCCAGATAGTTTAAGCGCCCAGCTTCCTCTCTTGGCTCGGATAAAGCAGGATCCGTTTCGATTTCCGCGTGCAGCTCCTTAAAAAGCATGTCCACTGGCACTGCGTAGAGGGGATCAGCGGAAAGCAAAATGCGCAGATCCGGGTCCTCACCGGTTACTGTCACCACGCCATCTTCAACCTTGGGGTGGAAACCTTGTGGGAGAACCACGTTCATCCCCTCAACGTCGAGTTCCTTCTGCCCTGGGTTCAAACCCGGTTTGGCTTCCTCAGCGGCAGGGACGCTACTTGGCGCAGCGCTTGGTTGTGGCGCTTGGGCTACCGTCTGCGAAAGTTGCTCTACTGATGATTGTTCCTCGTGGCGCCCCATTGCCCACCAGGACAGGCCAGCGACAGTGAATACGACTGCAGCAATACCCGCATAAAAAGGATCAAACCAGGCGGGCAATGAGAGGGGCTTGAGTTTCGGCTGCTTGGTTGCCTTGCGGGGCTTTGCTTTAGGTTTCGAAGTCGCGGCGTCGTCAAGCATGTGCTCCTGGTGCCCACGATCATCAAGTTCATATCCCACACTTGGGCGCTCGGTGACTGAAGTGTTCTTTACGTGGAATTCTTGGGTCGGCGTTTCTGCGGGTTCCATGTCGGGTGTAAATACAGGCCCGGCGTATTCGGCATCGGTATCTGAAGCCACCAAGACCCCCGCCACTTCGAGTTGCCTACGCAAAATTGCCGCCGCCTCCACCGAAATTTCTGTGCCGGAAACGTCGACGATGACCTCAGCTGTTACCTCTGGCCATTGCGGACCACAAATCTTGGAACACTGCTCTACTACTGGGGACAGCGCCCAGCCATCCACGATGCCGGTACCGGGAAGGTCATAACGATAGACCGTTTCTGGGCCCTCGTAGATGGTGGCTGCATCCAAAATGGTGATTATGAGAGTGTCGGTGTCGCCGAGCCCTGCGGAAGAGAATTGGCCGGAAAGAGTGGAAGTCATGAGAAGTTCTCCTGGGTTGATTCGGTGTAAAGAGATTGGGCAACGCCAACGAGGGCGCCACGAATGGACCACTGACCGCGTCCAGGTGGTTGGGCCGCGGGTTTGAGGCCGAAGATGGTGCCTTCCTCACGATCGGAGTCGAGAAGAAATACTGCGGGTTGAAGGTCGCGGACGGCGGAGAGGAACTGGCTATAAAGTGCCCTGCCAATTCCGCCCGATTTGCGAGCAATCAGCAGGTGCAGCCCGATATCACGCGCATGCGGAAGCAGTTCAAGTAAAGGCGCCAAGGCAATCTCGCTGACCAAATCCAAGTCATCAATTGCCAGGTAAATGTCCGAGCCCTGCCACCAGGAACGCGCGGCGAGCTCAGCGGGCGTCACGTCCGCGCCAGGAAGACGCGCCTCCAGGGTGCGCGCTGTATCGATGATCGTCTGCTGTGTGGCCGCGGTGTTGGCCGCGTAGGCCGCCACCATGTCAGGTTCGAGTGTCCCCAGGTGCGCGCGCCTGTGGTCGATGACGACGATGCGCGCTTCCTCCCGCGGAAGCTTTTCTATTCCTTGCAACACAGTGCTGAGAAACGCTGACTTTCCAGAGCCTTGGGAGCCCACGCACACCACGTGTGGCGTCGCCGCGGGATCCCAGGCCAGCGGTTCCAGGTCGGGCCCGCCGATACCCCAGGTGATTCCGCTGATTCCTTCCACGTTTTCGACCTCACGCAGCACGTCCGGCAGCATCTTGAGTGCAGGCACCGGTTCAGAATCGACGTGAATCCTTGCGACATGCGCTAGGTCTTGATTGGCCGTGGCCGCAATGAGCATGTTCTCGCCGCCCACCGTGAGTCCCCGGCCCGGCGCGGCGGGGAGCTTCTGCTGCGCTTTGCGGTCGATGAGCGAATCCATCGCTTCGCCAAGGCGCAGTTCAAGACGTTGGGAAATCAGATCGCGGACATTCGGGCGCATACTAGTCCACCGGTTGGTGGTGACCACCACGTGAACCCGCGCCGATGCACCATCGGCCACGATTGCGGTGACGGGCTCCGCCAGGTCTTCGTACTCGGCGCCGGCAGTGCCGATGTGATGCCATCCATCGATGACGAGGAACGTATGTGGTTCACTGGGGCGGCGAATGTGGCCCGCCACCTCATCCACAATTCGCCGGACCTTCTCGGGCTCATCCCGGCTGGCCACTCCCGCAACGTGCGGCAGCCGTGCTAGCGCGGTCAACTGCCCACCACCCAGATCAATGACGTAGAAGCGCACGTGCGCCGGTTTGTTCACCACAGCTAATGCCGTCACCACGCTGCGCAGGGCCATCGACTTTCCGGATTGCGGGCCGCCACAAATGGCGAGGTGCCCACCTTCCGCAGCAAGATCCACCACGAGCGGGTCTTGACGCTGGTAAAAAGGCCTATCGATGATGCCGATCGCCGCCTCTAGGAAGGGCTGTGCACCTGCATTCCTACCCTGGTCTTCAGGTGTTGCCACCACTGCGGAAAGCTCCACCACAGGTGGCAGCGGCGGCAGCCAAATGCGGTGCGCATGCTGCTGGCGACGCCGCGCCTCCAGCTCGGCGGCTGCAACGAGGGCGTCGAGAAGCGACTGCGACTCATCAACCACCGTGTGCTGCGCTGCTACTGCGTGCGCGTCAACGTCCTCATCCTGTGCCGGCGCCCATCCGGAGAAGAACGTCACGCGCGGCCGCGTCTGCTGCATTCGCCCCGCGGAGTCCGCAGTGCCTTGGGATTCTGGTGCTGCGACGCGACGCTCTACCGGGCCCGAAACGTAGGCGGCTTGGAAGCGCGTTGGCGCGTCAGCATCCGTCTTAAGATAGCCCGCGCCGGGCTGGGCGGGCAGATGATAGGCGTCCGTGACGCCGAGAACCTGCCGTGATTCCGCAGCAGAAAAAGTCTTCAAACCAATGCGATAGGACAAGTGAGAATCCAGTCCACGCAACCGCCCTTCCTCTAGGCGTTGCGAAGCCAGCAACAGGTGCACGTGCAGGGAACGGCCAAGCCTGCCCACCGCGACGAAGAGCTCCGCGAAGTCGGGATGCTGTCCCAACAGCTCAGAGAATTCATCGACCACGATGACAAGAGCCGGGATGCGGCCAAACTCCTCTACCGCGCGCGGAGCGGCGTTGAAAGCATCGACGTTGGCAAAGTTTCCTGCTGCGCGCAGCAGCTCTTGACGGCGATTCATCTCACCAGAAATGGCATCGTGCATACGCTCCACCAGCGTAGACTCTTCTTCCAGGTTGGTGATGACAGCCGAGGTATGCGGCAGCGTATCGCAGCCCAGGAAGGTCGCACCGCCCTTGAAGTCGACCAGGACTAGGTTGAGTTCTTTCGGACTATGGGTCGCAGCAAGTGAGGCAACGAGTGTTCGCAGCAATTCGCTCTTTCCGCTGCCGGTAGCCCCAATGCACAGACCATGTGGCCCCATGCCGCCCTGCGCGGATTCCTTGAGGTCGAGGTACACCGGTTGCCCTACCTCGTCCAGCCCAATCGGGACCTTGAGGCGTTGCTCAGCCTGTCTGCCCGCCCACATTCCACTGGCGGCCAGCTCATCGATGTCCCCACAGCCCACCAGATCCATGAGGTCGTTACTGCGCCTGCGCGAGCGGACCGCGCCGTGCAAGTCGGGACGGCGATACTGTGCCAGCTGTCGCGCGACCAGCAGCGCTGTCTCAGCATCGACGTCATCGGGCACACCCAGTACCTCATCCCCTGCAGCGGTAACGACCTGCAAATCCTCGCCTGCTACGAGAAAGATTCCGTCTTCTTCCGCACGCTGCCCAAGCGGCGTATGCCGCTGCACGCCCACGCAGAGATAGCTCGTGACCTCATCATCCTCCGGTAGATCGGCATGCGCTGGGATGCGGGTGGCGTCGACAAGCACAATGCGAAACCGTGCCTGCTCAGGCCTTTTCGTATGCGGCAACCATTTGACCCACTCCCACTCGGTGTTGCACCGCGGGTACAGCTCAATGCCCACCGTCTCCGGGCCATGGGCCACGGCCAAGTGCAGCAACATCGCACGTGCCACATCCGCGGCTCGCTCCCCCGAAAGCCCCAGGCAGGTAAATGCCTGCAGCTGAATGACCACCGGCATCTCCGCCAACGTCCGCAAGGCATTGACCGTGTGCCGCACGCTCACCGCACACACCGGATCAAGGTCTTCCGTGGCACCTGAATCAGGCACGTTGATGGGCACGCACAAAGCCATCGGCCCAGTGCCCACGCGCACTTCAAGCGCATCGGGGTCGTCGGCGACGCGCTCCCACATCCGGTAACTTCCCACCAACGCTGCCACCTGTTCGGGCGCCGGATTTCGGTGCTCCTCATGCGCGCGTTGCGCCGCTGACAGCTCCAAGACTTTTTCCCGCAACGCCTTCAGGTGCCGCAGGTAGGTCCGCCGCGTCTCATCGGGATTCTGATCGCCGCCTTGTGGATTGAACATCATGAAGACGCTCGCCAGCATCATGAGCGGAAACATCAAGCTCATCGGGCTCACGCGGCGTTCTGGCCCCGCACCCAACACCATCAATGCAACCATGCCCAGCATCGCGCCAACCATCACCAGCGGCATAAGAATACGTATCAAAGGCACCGGTTGCGGTCGCACCGCCTCCGGCACTGCCTCCGCATCCACGCTGCCTTGCGGCAAAGGTGGTGCTGGTTCACGCTGGCCGGAATCTAGTACTTCGACAATCTTTTCGCGCGCAAGCGAATTGTTTACTCCGTTGTATAACGCATGTGAGAGTCCAGGTATGGACATAATTCCCCCATAAAATCCCTCCGATTTCCCCACGTCCCCACTGCTTTTCACTACGTTGCACAGTGCACGGCACCCCAGCCCTACACCATGCATCACCGTGAATCGGATTAACCGTTTGCGGTGGACACGATGCCACTAGTAAGCCACAATGTGTGGAGTTAGGCAAGGGGGAAGCCTTGTGGGGAAGGCCCATAAGGCACCAGTTTTTCTCGGGGGAGGATTTCTGCATGACGGAAGTTTTGAGCACCACGCAGGCGCAATCAGTGCGGGTCACGGTGCGATTCCATATTTTTGAATTCCGCAAGGAGGCAGACGTTGCGCTGCCGCTGGCTGCCAGCATTGGGGAGTCTTTAGGGGAGCTGATGCAGCTTGTCGACGCCCCCATTTTCACCGTCCCACTCCAGGCAAGCACTGCGGGCGGCAAGGCAATCCCGCTTAGCACCATGCTTGAAAGAACACCGTTGCGTGATGGCTCGGTACTCATCATCGAGCCGGTCGAAGAGAAACCGGCGCCGGTAGTGCGTGACGCGGCAGAAGCTCTAGCCCACAATGCGGCGGCGGGACTGCCAGCGCAATCCGCAACCGTGTGGGCGGGCGCCGGTTTGCTTGCCGCAAGCAGCATCATCGCGGCCACGCTGGGCCTGCTTCCGGCCGCCATGCTCGTTGCACTAGGAGCATTCGTACTGGCGTTATGGACGCGTTCGGCTCTCTTGACCTGCCTGTGTATCGCTGCGGCAGCCGTCGCGGGCTGGGTGTTTATCTCGCCCCAAGAAGCCGAACGCCCCTGGGCGCTCTGGGCCGGGTGCGTCGGGGCGCTTATTGCTCTGGCAGCCTGCCACGCCACCAAGTTAGGCGGGATGCGCTTGAGCCTTGCCACATTGACCACCGCATCGTTGTGCGCGATCGGCGCCGCCGGCAGCCTACTGCCCGGCGCGCAGGGCGCCGACCTCGTGGGCGCCCAGACACCGGAAGTAGTTCCCTCAGCAGGCGCTGCATGCGCGCTCGCTGCGACGGTGATACTGCTGGCCGGTGCGCCCTCCTTCACTACGCACCTAGTCGGGCTCAAGGTTCCGCAACTGCCCACCGCGGGACAAGACCTCAACGTCTCGGACTCCGTGCAGGATGACGTGGATCAGCGCGCAGATCGCGCCGGGCTGGCCTACGAGGGCGTGTGCATCGGCGCTGCCGCGGCGGGCCTTCCGGCATTGGCGCTTCTGGCCGTAATGCCGGTGAGCTCTACCAACCTAGTGGCGGTCCTCTTCGCCCAGCTCTTGTGCGTGGCACTCGCTGGCGCCACGGTGCTGCATGCGGTACGCCATGCCCGCGTGGTGTCATCGTGGGCATTGACTGGGCTGGCGGTGGCCGCCACGGCTGTGGCCGCTATCTATGCTGCCCGCAGCTGGAGCGCTCTCACCACCAGTCCGCCGTGGAGCATCTGGGTACTCAGCGCACTCGCTGTAGGTGTGCTCGCTGCGATGGTGTCCACTCCCCTGTGGGCGTCCAAGGTTGCGCTGGCTGCGCCCACCACGATTGCGTGGTGCGAGCGCGCTGAGACGCTCGCGATTGCGGCGTGCTTACCGCTAGCCGCACACGTGGCAGGCATCTTCCTTCTCATCCGTGGTCTCGGATAGGAAACGCCATGCAAGCTCAGGAGTCTTTTGCCTCAGGCTGCGCTCTCGCCCGCTCACTTCGGGTGGCGGCTACATTGATGCTTCTTGGGGTGTCGTTGATTCTTCCCGCGCCGGCGCAGGCCCGCGAACCTGACGTCGCATGCGCAGTGCCTATTCCTGCGGAGCGTTCACCGCGTTCCTCGCAGGAACAAGCGGCGTACCGGGCACGGCTGCATTCCTTTGCCACCGGTGAAGGAATCACCGTGGCCGTCATCGACACTGGTGTCAGCCCGCATCCGCAACTACGGGCGTTACGCGGCGGCAGCGACTTCGTCACCCCGGAAGAACCCGATTCCCTACGGGATTGCGATATCCATGGAACGGCCGTCGCCGGCGTGATTGCTGGCTATGACATCGGCATCGCACCCCGTGCGGAAATTGTGTCTATCCGGCAGACCAGCGGGCACTACCGCCATCGCTCAGAGGACAACCTCAGTTCCTCCGGGACCTTGGAGACGCTTGCCGCTGCGATCAACAGCGCTCTGGATGAGCGAGCCAAAGTCATCAACATTTCTGTAATCTCCTGCGTTCCGCGCAAGGACGCACACCGGGTGGACACGCGCGATCTCGACGCCGCGTTGCAGCGGGCCGAGGATAGCGGTGCGGTGATTGTTGCAGCTTCCGGCAATGCGTCCTCGGGCGGCTGCACCAAAGAAGACGTGGTCTATCCTGCGCATGCTGCCACCGTGCTGGCCGTGGGCGCACTGGCAAACGCCCACGACGTCGCCGAGTATTCCATCCCTATTCACGACAAGGATCGTCGTCTCAGCGCCGACGGCCACGTGCCCTTGGCGCTAGCCCCTGGCGGCGAGTGGGCACGCGCCAAGACCACCGGCGACGGCCAGCCCTCCCCATTCCACGGCACCTCCTTTGCCGCACCGGTTCTCAGCGGAACCGTCGCCTTGCTCGCGCAGCGCTATCCGCATGAAAGCCCCGCGCAGCTGCGTGCCCGCATCTATGCTGCTGCCGAACCAGGCAACGGTTTCATCGATCCGCTCAGCGCCCTGACCTTCCACCAGGATCGGGAAAGCCCCAACGCGAGCGCTGATGCAGCTGCACCAGAAAAGTCCGTAGTTGTTCGGCCAGCCGCCGCTGAACGCAGTGTTGCGCCCGCGCGGTTGATGGCGCTCGTGGCCTCATTGGGCGGGCTTGTTGTCTTAGGCGCTACGCTGCGCCGAATTCGGGACGCGTGATTCCCAACCACGCGAAGAAACCGTTGAGGAAGTCCAGGTATCCGGTTGCCCATGACCCCCACAGAATGAGCGCGAAGACGAGCCAAATAATCACGATCAGCAAGGTGATGAGCAGCGCGCGGGTACGCATGGATTGACGGCCAAACCAGTCGAAGAAGCGATCGTATTGGTGAACACCCCACTCCAAAAGGTGACGGGCCCAGTGCACCTCAAGGGAGAGAATCCCGATTCCTACGAAGGTGGTGAGCCATCCTTGGCCGGGCAGCGGGATGGTGATGAGTCCGACGATCAGCATGGTCCATCCCAAGGTCAGCGTCAGTGGACGGACCAAGAAGCCGTACTTGGCTTCCTTTGAGCGCGAGTGCCGGTCACGAAAATTCTCTACGCGCTCATGCACCGCCTCGCGCATTGTTCCCATGCGCACTGATTCTAGCTACCTGTCCGGCCCGCCTGCATCTCTTCCGAGCACCGCTTTCAGCCGCGCAGCGCCTCATCTCGCTCCAGGGGCGATCCCTCAGGCAGAAGCCGCAAAATTTCCCAAGGAACCTGCACGTCACTGGTAGTCCCGAGAGCCTCCATGAGGGTGCCTTGGGAGACTGCATGCCGAAGTCCAGTAGCGGAAATCACATGGTAGCCATGACCACTGTCGACGCCCACCCCGCCAGCTTCTAGGCCCACGAAC
This sequence comes from Corynebacterium sp. HMSC06C06, assembly GCF_001807295.1. Classification (NCBI taxonomy): domain Bacteria; kingdom Bacillati; phylum Actinomycetota; class Actinomycetes; order Mycobacteriales; family Corynebacteriaceae; genus Corynebacterium; species Corynebacterium sp. HMSC06C06. The sequence continues at coordinate 6,734 of NZ_KV788449.1, read as the reverse complement.
CGGTCTGCAGCGCTTTCGCCCGCCACGGCGACGCTGCCCGCGACTGGTGTGCTGAGAGCACCTCCGCCTTCGTCGTTGGCGCACAGCCAGCCCGCATCGGGGCCATGGAACTCGTGCCTGGTAGAAGGCAGGTTGAAGCCTAATGGGGCGTCGCCAAGCGCTGCGACCTCCGTTGCTTCAGTGTTCAGGCGCTGCGCCCCCATCCCCACCAGCATCTCCGCCTGAGTGGGAGTAATCGCTGCTACTCCCTGCTCACTGCGCGCCCACAGGCCGTCACCGGTATCCAGGATCTTCGGTAGCTCCGCTGGAAAGGACAGCGGCGGCAACTCTGCGAAAGCATTGAGAAGCTCCTCTGAGACTTTCCACGTATACGTGTCATCGCGCAGCCCTAATGCGCGGCGCAGCACCCTGCCTTGTGTGCTCGTGTCCGCGGGCAATGCCACGCGCCCTGCCTCGGTGAGCAACCACTTCTTGCCACCGGACTCCACCAAGGCTGCGGCCTGCGCTGTGAATCCTTGCACATCCGCATTCGCCACGACGATGGTCTCTCCTGGGCGCCCCGCATCGTCGTCGATGGTCGTGAGGTTTTCATCGCCTACGTCTTCCTGCGGCGAATAGCAGGCTGCCCACGCCGAATGCGGCGAGGTGGGATCCGCCAGATAGTTCGGCGCATCTGCAATTCCCAGCGGCGCGCCTAGGCGGGCACCGCTCAGAAAGTCCGTGCCGATGGCATGCGGCGTCGCCGGCTCGCCCACAATCAAACGTGCGGACGTCAGATTAGCGACTGGATGGTAGGCCTCATTCACCAGAACAAAGAGCTGGCCTTGGTCCGTGCGCACGATGGGCGCATCCCCCGGATTGGGATTGGGTTGCAACCACGCCATAAGCCCCGAGCCAACCCCTAGAAAGGCCACGGCGATGATGCCGAAGACGAGCGCGCGGCGCCGCTTGGCGAGCGGATCATGAATCATCCGGATATCGCCCAGAACCAAGCCGTGTTCCACCCGTCGGCGCAGAAACTTATACCCTGAGACGTGTGCTTTTGTCGTAGGCATGGGACGAGCCATGCGAACCTCCCCCGAAATTCACGCGCAGTGCGCACCCCGCGGATGGCGTCAACGAACCCCTACCCTAAGGATTTTAAGGCGGCACCCCACCGCCTCACGCGACTGCGCTTATTTGTGTAAGTCTGCGCGCTACTTTAGCCCAACTGCACGTCATCCGCAGCGCGACGATCCCGAGTCACCGCCGCGCGCGCCGCGAGCTCCTCATCGGCCGGATAGTCCACACGTACCAAGCTCAATCCTTTGGCTGGCGCCAGCGGTATTTGGGAAGAACGCTGACTCTCAGCGAGCATCGCTGCGGCGAAGTCGACGTCGCGTGCACCCTCGCCCACGCGCAAGCAACAGCCCACCAAGGAACGCACCATAGACCAGCAGAAGGCATCTGCGCAGACGCGTGCTTCATAGAGCTGCGGCTCGGTGGGCGTGGAGACGTCCACCCACTCGAAGGAATGCAGGTCCCGGATGGTGGTGGCGTGCGGCTTGGTCTTACAGAACGCAGCGAAGTCGTGGAGACCCACCAAGGTGGTCGCGGCTTCCTGCATTGCGTCAATGTCCACCGGTTTTGGCCACTGCGCGGTATCCCGCGCGCGGGTCGGAAGTGCGCCGCGTGGGTGCGTGGTTATGCGGTAAACGTAGTGGCGCTGCAGTGCCGAGAAGCGGGCGTCGAATCCCTCTGGCGCCGCTGTGCAGGCATGCACACGAACGTCTTCAGGAAGGAGCTTTGCTAGACGACGCACCAATTTGGCCGGGTCCCCATCAATCGATCGCTGATCTAGAGCCTCCGACGGCACGTCGAAGTGCGCTACCTGCCCCGCGGAATGCACGCCTGCATCGGTACGCCCCGCGACGGTCAGCTCTACGTCGTGGCGCAGGATCATTGAGAGATTGTCCTCGAGAATCCCTTGGACTGTACGCAAATCCCCCTTCTGGCGGGCCCACCCGTGGAAGTCGGTGCCGTCGTAGGCCAGGTCTAGGCGAAGGCGAACGTTAGTCATGGATGCTGATCCTACCTAGTCGCTGGCATTCCACTCGCGATTGAGTTCCCAATCCTGGGACGCGCGCTGGCCCTTCGCGCTCTTGCTCACGCCCAGCTTGTTCAACGCGGCATAGCCAGCCCGCTTGGGGTGCTTTAGATTCTCCTTGGCCTGGCCGGCTTTGCGCTTGGCCTTGCGGGCGCCATCCCGAACAATGCGGGCTGACAAGCGCAGGCGCGGGTCCATGGGTTGCTCGGCTCCCCGGTACTCAAACACCGGCAGCGACCATCCGAAGTAGATCGCGGCCACGCGCAGCGCCAACGCCAGGCATACCGTGACTACGCCAGCGACCTCAGCGCTGAGCCCCAGCTCCATCAATCCCGCGTAAGAAAAGGCAGCAAGAACAGAAATGGAGGCGTACAGCTCCGCGGACAAGACCAGCGGAATACGGTCGGACAACAAGTCACGCAAAATACCGCCAAAGACGCCGGTCAGCACCGCCGCCACGGCAGCGATAACCAACCCATGGCCATGTTCCAGGGCCTTCTGAGCACCAAGAACGCTGAATACCGCAAGGCCCAGGGCGTCGAGAAGCAGGAATACATGCCGGAAATAGTGCATGAGGAAGGACATGTAAACCGTGGCGACGGCGGCGGCCACCACGGCCAAGAGGAAGCGCGGTTCCGCCACCCACGTCAACGGGTAGGCGCCCAGTACCATGTCACGGATCGTGCCGCCGCCCAATGCGGTGACAGCGCCCAACATGATGACGCCGAACAAATCCATCTTTTGCCGGCCAGCGGACAGCGCAGCGGTCATCGCCTCGGAGACGATGCCGATTACGTACAGCACAGTAAACAGCGGGGTCATAGAGTATACGTTATGGTCGGGGTTATATGGCCCAGAAAGCATAACAAAAGGCCGCAGCCCCACCTAAGGTGGTTCTGCGGCCTAGTTAAGGCAAGAGAAGTTTACTTCTCCTCGGTCTCCTCAGCAGCGGTCTCCTCGACCTCTGCCTCGGTTGCCTCTGCCTTTGCTTCCTCAGCCTCTTCAGCCTTGGCCTCCTCGACCTTAGCCTCTTCAGCCTGCTTGGAAGCAGCTGCGCGGGTAGCGCGGTTAGCCTCGGAGGTCACGGTCTCCTCGAGAACGAGAGAGATCTGGGACATCGGGGCGTTGTCGCCGGTACGGTTCTCCAGCTTGATGGTGCGGGTGTAGCCGCCCTCGCGGCCTTCGAACTTCGGGCCCAGCTCGTCGAACAGGTGCGCAACAACATCCTTGTGCGGGATGAGCTTCAGCACTGCGCGGCGGTCAGCAAGAGTGCCGGACTTAGCCTTGGTGATGATCTTCTCAGCGTAAGGACGAAGCATCTTCGCCTTCGCATCGGTGGTCTTGATTGCGCCGTGCTCGAACAGGCTAGCAGCCAGGTTGCTCAGCAGGTGAGCCTGCTGGGTAGCGGAGCCGCCGAGACGGGCACCCTTCTTAGGGGTTGGCATTATGTACTCCTCGTGTGCGGATAAAGTGAGCGCGCGGTTGGACTGGAAAGTCCAGCCGCAGTTCAGTGTGGTGCTTTACTCGGAATCGTCCGCAGACGGATCCTTGAAGTCACCGGTTTCTGCGTCGTAACCTTCGAGCTGGGTTGGGTCGAAGTCCTCAGGGGTGTCCTTGAGAGCCAGGCCCAGGTTAGCCAGCTTGATCTTTACCTCGTTTATCGACTTCTGACCGAAGTTGCGGATATCCAGCAGGTCCGACTCGGTGCACTCTGCGAGCTCACCAACGGTGTGGATTTCCTGACGCTTCAGGCAGTTGTAGGAGCGAACGGAGAAGTTCAGGTCCTCGATCGGCATGCTGTAAGCCGCGATGTACTCCGTCTCCTGTGGGGACGGACCAATCTCGATGCCTTCAGCAGCATTGTTCAGCTCGCGAGCTAGGCCGAAGAGCTCGACCAAGGTGCCGCCGGCGGAAGCCAGGGCATCGCGGGCAGAAATCGAGTTCTTGGTTTCGACGTCGATGATCAGCTTGTCAAAGTCGGTGCGCTGCTCAACACGAGTTGCCTCGACCTTGTAAGAGACCTGCAGAACCGGGGAGTAAATCTGGTCAACCGGAATGCGTCCGATTTCACCAGAGGTCGGTGCTGCTGGAACGTAGCCGCGGCCACGCTCGACGACGAGCTCCATGTCCAGCTTGGCGGTGTCGTTCAGGGATGCGATATGCAGATCCGGGTTGTGGATCTCCACGCCAGCCGGCGGCTGGATATCGCCCGCGGTAACAACGCCTGGGCCTTCCTTGCTCAGGTACATAACAACCGGCTCGTCAGAGTCGGAGGACAGAACCAAGCCCTTGACGTTGAGGATGATCTCAGAGACGTCTTCCTTCACACCGTTGATGGTGGTGAACTCGTGAAGAACACCATCGATCTTGATGGAAGTTACTGCTGCACCCGGGATGGAGGACAGCAGAGTACGACGAAGGGAGTTACCGAGGGTGTAACCAAAGCCCGGCTCGAGCGGTTCGATGACGAACTTAGAACGAGACGAGTCGATGAATTCCTCGGTGAGCTGAGGACGCTGGGAAATGAGCATTGAAATTCTCCTTGTCGACGCCCGCTATATGACGCCGGTAGAAGGGGTAAAGATGAAGGTTTCGAAGATTCACTCTTCTCCGAATGCAGCCGGGGCAGCACTCGGTTACAGAGTTTACTTCGAGTAAAGCTCGACGATGAGCTGCTCCTGCAGCGGAACGTCGATCTGAGCGCGCTCGGGCAGCTGGTGCACGAGGATGCGCAGGGTGTCAGGAACGACCTGCAGCCATGCCGGTACGTTGGCATCGACGAGGCGGTCCTGAGCGTCTTCGAACCATTCCATCTTCTGGGAACGCTCACGAACATCGATGATGTCGTACTGCGAAACCTGGAAGGAAGGAACGTTGATCTTCTTGCCGTTCACGGTGAAGTGACCGTGGGAGACAAGCTGACGAGCCTGGCGACGGGTGTTAGCCAGACCAGCGCGGTAGACGACGTTGTCGAGGCGGGACTCGAGCAGAACGACCAGGTTGTCACCGGTCTTGCCCGGGCGGCGGTTAGCCTCGGCGTAGTAACGACGGAACTGACGCTCAAGGACACCGTAGGTGTACTTTGCCTTCTGCTTCTCCTGAAGCTGCAGCAAGTACTCGGACTCCTTGATGCGGTTGCGGCCAGCCTGTCCCGGTGGGTACGGGCGGCGCTCGAATGCCATGTCGCCGCCGACCAAGTCGACGCGCAGACGGCGGGATACGCGGGTAGCGGGGCCAGTGTAACGAGCCATTTTCTTACCTCTTCCTTTCCCTTAAACCTTGCGGCGCTTGGTTGGACGGCAGCCGTTGTGCGGCTGTGGGGTTGCATCCGTAATCGAGGAAACCTCGAGGCCTGCAGCCTGCAGGGAACGGATGGCGGTCTCGCGGCCGGAGCCCGGACCCTTGACGAAAACGTCAACCTTCTTCATGCCGTGCTCCATTGCCTTGCGAGCAGCGTTCTCAGCAGCCATCTGCGCAGCGAACGGAGTGGACTTACGGGATCCCTTGAAGCCGACGTGGCCGGAGGATGCCCAGGAGATAACAGCACCGGACGGGTCAGTGATAGACACGATGGTGTTGTTGAAGGTGGACTTGATGTATGCGTGGCCTGCGGCCACATTCTTCTTTACGACGCGACGGCCAGTACGACGCGCGCCGGAGCGAGTCTTTGGAGGCATGAATTACTTCTTCTTTCCTGCGATCGTCTTCTTCGGGCCCTTGCGGGTACGAGCGTTGGTCTTGGTGCGCTGACCACGGACAGGCAGGCCACGACGGTGGCGGATGCCCTGGTAGCAACCAATTTCAATCTTGCGGCGGATGTCAGCCTGAACCTGACGGCGGAGGTCACCCTCAACCTTCCAGGTAGCTTCGATTACGTCACGCAGCGCCGACAGCTGATCGTCGTCGAGGTTGTCGGTGCGCAGGTCAGGAGAAATGCCAGTCTTTTCCAGCAGTTCCTTGGCACGGGTTGGACCGATGCCGTAGATGTAGGTGAGAGCAACCTCCATACGCTTGTTGCGTGGGAGGTCAACACCAGCTAGACGTGCCATGTGGCGTGTCCTTTCGGGTTGTTACGATGGTTTTCTCCCTATCCGTCCCGCTCCATGCAGCACTTCGCCCGGGCCGATGCCGGATCTGTGGGCTACTTACCAGCGCGGGCTCAGGCCATCGCAGCCTGAGGTGGAGTGGGCATAGCGAAGCTATGCCGGTTGGGTAAGGAGGCTTACAGTGTTTACTTGTAGCGGTAGACGATGCGTCCGCGGGTTAGGTCGTAAGGGGACAGCTCCACAACCACGCGATCCTCAGGGAGAATGCGGATGTAGTGCTGACGCATCTTGCCCGAAATGTGAGCAAGAACCTTGTGTCCGTTGTCGAGCTCGACGCGGAACATTGCGTTTGGCAAAGGTTCGATAATACGACCCTCGACCTCGATTGCGCCTTCCTTAGCCATAACCTCTACTTTTCTAGGCGGCAACAAGTGCGTGCCACCTGCATGTTTGGTGTCTACTGCTTGGCGACGTCCCGGTTCCTAAGATCCGTAAACATACACCAGCGCTCAAGCATACGCTGCACAGATGCAATCACCAAACTCATCTACCTGCAGAGTCGTAGCGACCTTGGGTTCAGACCGTCGTTGCACCACTTCTAG
>NZ_KV788448.1:0-700 GCF_001807295.1 Corynebacterium sp. HMSC06C06 | reverse complement strand
CTATCTACCAGCTGGTTGATGATGCCAGCCGGTTTGATCTGGGCTCACAAGCCTTCGCCGCCAAAGAAAACGGATTCGATGCTCGCACTACCTTGGCCGCAGCAATAGAAACGTATGGTCGCCCGCAGGAACTTTTGACCGATAACGGTGAAGCTTTCGCCACCTATCACCGGGGCCGGTTGTCCGATACCGAGCGCTGGCTCGCCGCCCAAGGTATCTGGTCCATTGCAGGTTTTGGCCCGCAAACCCAAGGCAAAGATGAACGCTCGCATCAAACCATGACCAAGTTTCTCGATGCACGCCAACCTACAACACTTCAGCACGTCAAACAGCTGTTGGACGACTACCGCGAGTTTTACAACACCAGGCGCCGCCATCAAGGCCTGCTAGTCGGCAAAATGCACATCACTCCAGCCCAAGCCCGTGAGCACTTCGCCCACGCTCAATCCCCAACACAACCCATTGACCCGGATGTGCTGTGGGCCAAGATTGTGAAGTCATACCGGGATACACACTCAGAAAGCGCGATACACCACGAGCATCGTATCGAGAATGGGGTTAAAGAGGCGATGGCGCCGGTTGTGGGAGAAGTTGCAGCTTCTCCCACAACCATCGATGACGATAACGAACCAATCCAGCAAGAATCATCTCCTACCATCAGTCCCACCGTAGACGGTCTATCCGCCCAGTCAAGCAACGC